>CAYVCM010000051.1:0-11715 GCA_964449925.1 uncultured Clostridium sp. | reverse complement strand
ATTTTTTGACAAATATTAATTGTTCACTAAATTGTATTTATCAAAAGGATGGTAAGTGTTCTTATTCTAGTATAAAACCTTCTACATTTTCCACAACAAGTGAATGTGCTTACTTTGTTGATAAATCTAAATAAGTGCTTTATCAAAAATAATTGATTTTTAAGAACAATGTAGAATTTGGCTTGGTGTAGAGATGCTTAGCTCTATCGTATTTTTAAAGAAATTCGAATGCGACCAGAAAAGCTTAAAAAATTCTTAAGATAAAATCGTAAAGGGTCCTGTTTCCAGGTATAGTTGCGATTTTATCGTTAGAATTTGTTAGGCGTGAATGACGGGTAGCCGAGAATTCTTTAAAAATACGATAGGGCTAAGCATCTTTACACCAAGCCAAATTCTACATTGTTCTTAAAAAATCACCTAATTATTGCTCATTTTTCTTATTGACAAAATCTTTTTTTCATTATATAGTTTTGTATAGAAAATTAAAGGAAAGGAGTTTATGATTATTTATTTATATAAATACATCATAAAAAGATATTATGTTAAAAAATAGAATAAAAATTATTCTTATTATTGCACTATTAATTATTTCTTTATTAATCCCTATCGTAAATGCAGATAATGAAACTTCTGAAGATGATGCTGTTACAACTAGTGAAATTCAAGATGAAACAACTATAAAAGAAGGGGACGAATATTTATTCCAAGATAATGTAACTATTAACAATCCCGTTGATGGAAATTTGTTTATTATAGCAAATACCGTTTCCATTAATTCTCAAATAGGTGGAGATGCTTTTATATGTGCAAATACAATAACAATAGAAGAAGATGGTTACATTTTAAGTAACTTATTTGCATATGCTAATACAATTAATGTAAAAGGTATTGCGTATAATGTCTATTCCATTGGAAATACTTTAAATATTGATGGATTTGTATATAGAGATGTTCGTAGTATTTGTGATACTTTAAATGTAAATAGTATGGTTGGTAGAAATGTTTTTGTTGATTGTTCTTCTATTAATTTTAAAGAAGCATCAGACACAGAAGAAACACCTAGTATTACATCTTATGGAAATATTCAAGGAGATTTAACATATTATTCTGATAAAGAAATATCTATCCCTGAAGATTCTGTTTCAGGCAATACATATTTTTCTTCTTTAGAAAGTACTAATTTAGATATTTCTACATATATGTACTCTTTAGGTGCTACTTTAGTAGCAGTCGTAGTTTTGTGGCTGATAAGTTTATGGATTTCTCCAAAATTTTTACACAATGTACCTACTCCTATAACATGGAAAAAAGTTTTAAAGATTATTGGTTTAGGTATACTAGTTCCATTAATAATTGCTATATTATCTATAATACTATTATTAATACCTATCACTAGTCAGTTTATAATTTTATTGCTTTGTATATTGGTTATCCTATTCTTTATCAGTACATCTGTTACATTAATTAATATAAATGATTTTATTTGCAATAAATTAAATATGACACAAAATTTATACAAATTAGGATTTTTAATTATTACAGCACTTATCTTCTGGTTATTAACTTTAATTCCTTATGCAGGTATGGTCATTTCTATATTAACAATTATTTGGGGAATTGGTAGTATTTCATATACTATTTTTATAAAAGAAAAAGAGGATAAAAAGATTTCAAATTCAGAAGAGAAAAAAGAAGAAGTTGAATCTAAAATTGAAGAAAAAAATATAACTAAAGAATCAAAAAACACTAAAAATGAGAATGTATCTAATGACACAACCAATTCAAAAAATGAAAAGAAATCTGATAATACAAATAATTCAAAAAAAGAAAAAAAATCTAATAAGACCAATAAAAATAAAAATAAAAAATCAGACAAAAAACAAGATAATAAGACAGATAAAACTAAAGATAAAAATTCTAAATAAAATAGATATACAATTACTCTAAAAGAAGGAATCTGCATACTAGATTCCTTCTTTTTAGTTAATTTAGTTTTTTGTGTACCCTAGGTAAGATTTATATATCAAAAATCATTATCACTATAGTCTAGTTCTACATACTTTTCAAATTCAGTTTTTTTCGAAAAGTTCTTTCAGTTTACCTAGAATACATTCACTACTAACATAGTTTTCACAATGAATGTCCTTTTGAATTATTTTGACAACAGACTATATAATCCCCTTCTTTGTCAAATTTCAGTTCTGTATATGGAACAGCATGATATCCTGTTCCATTATCTCCGTCACAAAAACTACACTAACATATATAATATACATTATTAAAATATATATGATAATTAAATAAAATGTCTCAAAAAGAAACGTCCCCAATGAGACATGTCTCAAAAAGAAATGTCCCCAATTGGACATTTTAGTTCATCAATAATTATTTTGTAATCTATTGCATTTAAAATTGCTGTCCCTGCTACTAAAATATTAGCTCCTGCTTTTTTTACCTCTGGTGCAGTTCTTAAATTAATGCCTCCATCGACTTCTATATCAATTTCTAATTGATTTTCATCTATATATTCTTTTAAAATTTTTACTTTCTCTGTCATTTCACTTAAATATGTTTGTCCACCCTTTCCTGGTTCTACTGTCATAACCAAGCACACATGTATATATAGCAAATATTTGTAAATTTTTTCTATACTAGTATTTGGCTTTACAGATATTCCTACTTTACAGTTATTTTGTTTTATATAGTTTATTATTTCCATTACTTCTTTTTCATCCTCACATGCTTCTAAATGAAATGTAATAATATTAGGTTCTACTGCACTAAAATCATCAATTGCCTTTTTTACATCTTTAACCATCAAATGGACATCTAATGGTGCATTAGATATTCTTCTTATATGTGATGCATATTCCAACATAGTTTGATAAGTATTTTTTTCTACAAATATGCCATCCATAACATCTATATGATAATAATCTGTTTTAGCTGTTTCTAATGCAAAAAATGTTTTTGATTCCTCTCCTTTTTTTACTGATAAAATAGATGTTGAAACCTCTACCATTTTCGTTCCTCCTTTTCTTTTAACTCTTGATATATTTTACAAAATCGCTCATATCTTGATTTTTCTATATTTCCCTCTTTTACTGCTTTTTTTATTCCACAATTTTCTTCTTTTATATGAGTACAACCTATAAATTCACAGTCATCTACAAATTGGTCAAACTCTTTAAAATATTGATACAAATATTTACTTTCTATTTCAGATATATCAAATGTAGAAAAACCTGGAGTATCTGCTATATATGTATTATCATCAATCTCATATAACTTAACTGATGTTGTTGTATTTTTTCCTCTTTTATTTTTTTTACTTATCTCTCCTTCTTGTGTCATATCTTTATTAAAAATGCCATTAATTAATGTAGATTTTCCAACACCTGAATTACCAGAAAAAGCATTAACATTATTTTTTAATAATTCTTTTACTTTATCTATCCCTTTTCTTTGTTTAGCATCTGTTAATATAACTGTATAGCCTATTTTACTGTATATTTGTTTTATATTTTTAAATTCCTCTTTTGTATCTAAATCTGTTTTATTTAATATAATAATTGCATTTACTCTTACATATTCTGCAAAAGCCAATTGTTTATCAAGCAATAATAAATCTGGTTTTGGATCTTTGCTAGAAATTACTAGTACAATTTGTGTTATATTAGCAAGTTTAGGTCTTTTTATATATACATTTCTTTCTTGAATATTCTCAATAACTGCTTTTTTATTTTCTTCATCAATCACTTTTATATCTACTATATCTCCCACAACAGGAGTGATTTCTTCTTTTTTAAATTTTCCTCTTGCAGTAGTTTCATATATATTATCTTCTACTTTAACTTGATATAAATTAGATATATTTTCTACAATTAATCCTTGCATAATTCCTCCATTTTATCTCGTTGGTTGTCTCATTGGGGACGTTTCTTTTTGAGACATTTTTGTTCTTGTCTTTAAACTTTATTCTATATTATTATATATGAAAAAAGTTCAATTCGCAATTATTGAATTGAACTTTTTTATTGTATAGGAAAAATCGGCTTTTATTATTATTCTATTTAAGATTTTTTCGTATACAAAAAGGTTAATTTATTTTGATACGCACAATAATTGCGAAGCAATTTTGTGCATGTTGACACCGAAATCTTTGATTTCGCTGACGCACATTTTTCTTACTTAATACATCAACTAAACGTTATAGAACTTTGTGAACCAAATGTTACTGTTCTTTCTGAGCTATATAATTCTTCTCCTGTTGTAGAATCTGTTATAGTAACTGTAACTGATGTACTTTCTCCTTCTTTTCCTGAAAGTGTTATTGCATAGTTTGTTTCGTTTTTACTAACTCCTGTTCTTCTTTCACTATTTACCGTGATTGTAACAGTTGAACTTGTAGTTGAACCTGTTGTATTTTCTGTTGCTGTATATCCACCAGTTATAGCACTAACATTAATATAAACTGTTAAATCTTTATCCTCTGCTACTTGATTAACTGTTAGAGTAATTGTTGTTCCTTCATCTACTGTTGTTCCTGCAGATATACTTTGAGCAGTTACCCTTCCATCATTAGATGTTGCTTCTACATAGTTTACTGTAACATTTAGTCCCAAACTTTGTAAAGTTGATCTTGCATTTTCCTCTGATTGCCCCACTACATTTTGAACTGTTACTTGTTGAATTCCTGTTCCTATACTTACATATATTGTTACAGTATCACCTGCATAAATTTCTGTGTCTGCCTCTGGATCTTGGGAAATTACATATCCTTCTTCAACAGTTTTACTCGTTTCTTCAACAATTTCTACTTCTAAATTTGCTTCTTCTAAAGCTTCTATTGCTTCTTCTTGTGTCATTCCTACTACTTTAGGAACTGTTGTTGTTTCTTGTCCCAAACTAACTATTACACTAACTGTGCTACCTTCTTTTACATTATAATCTTCTATATATGTAGGATCTTGAGAAATTACATATCCCTCTGGGACATCTGAACTATATTCTTCTCCAGATATTTCAAATACTAAATTTAATGCTTCTACTGTTTCTTGTGCTTCTTCTTGAGACATTCCAACTACATCTGGAAGTTCTACTTCATCTGGATTTGTTATATTTAAGTATGCTAATGTCCCACCAAATGCAATTGCAAATAATAATATAAGACCAACAATAGAACTTAATACTTTGTGTCTTTTTATAAAAGCTATAAATTTATTATCTTTCTTTTTATTCTTTTCCTCAATATTTCCTAATTCATCTGTATTAATTTTTTGTGTTTTTGCTGTTGCATCATAATCTTCATCATCTACAAAATCACCATTTGGATCTTTTAATGCTTGCCTTAAGTCCATTAACATATCTGTTGCTGTTTGATATCTTAATGTTGTATCTTTTTTTAATGCTTTCATAATAATTTTATTTACTGCTGATGGCAAGTTAGGATTTAATTCTATTGGTTCTTCTGCTTCCTCTTGCATATGTTTTAATGCAACAGAAACTGGTGTATCTGCATCAAATGGTACTCTTCCTGTTACCATTTCATACATGACTACTCCTAAAGAATATAAGTCTGATTTTGCATCTGTGAATCCACCCCTTGCATGCTCTGGTGAAAAATAATGTACAGAACCTATTGTTGTTCCAAAAGCTGTAATAGTTGAATTAGAAACTGCTTTAGCAATTCCAAAATCTGTAACCTTTGCAATACCGTCTTCTGTTATGATAATATTATGTGGTTTAATATCTCTATGAACAATATTATTTTTATGTGCCATCTCTAATGCAGAAGCAATTTGAATAGCTACATTGACCGACCATTTCCAAGGTAGTGGTCCTCTTTCTTCTACAATAATTTCTTTTAAAGTTTTTCCTCTAATAAGTTCCATTACGATATAGTATAGATTATCTTCTGAACCAACATCATAAATAGATACGATATTTGGATGTGTAAGTCTTGCTGCTGATTGTGCTTCAATTTCAAATCTTTTTATAAATTCTTCATCAGTTGTAAATTCATCTTTCAAGACTTTTACAGCTACATTTCTTTTTAACACCTTATCTTCTGCCCTATAAACAGTAGCCATACCACCATTTCCTACTTTTTCGATAATCTCGTACCTATTACCTAATACTTTTCCTTCTAAAATCATATTTATCTCTCCTTAATATGTTTAGTATGTAGATTGCCTTTGACTATATATTTTTTATAACAATAACTGTAATATTGTCATAGCCACCATGCTCATTTGCTAAATTTACCAATTCTTTTGGTGCTTGTTCAATATCTTTTTTTGCCCATTTAAATATGTCTTCTTTTGAAACTAGATTTGTTAATCCATCTGAATTGATAATTATAATATCTTCTTTTAAGAACCCTTTTACCATAACATCTGGTTCTACAAAAGCATTACAACCTAAGGCCTTCATCAACATATTTTTTTGTGGATGATGTTCTGCTTGTTCTTGAGTAATTGTTCCATCCTTCACTAATTTTTGCACATAACTATGGTCTTGTGTTAATTTTCGCATAAATTCTTTTCGAATTCTATATATTCTGCTATCTCCTATATGACCGATAAAGGCTCTATTATTATATATTAAACATACTTCTAAAGTAGTACCCATTCCTTCTAATTCAGGATCTTCTTTTGATTTTTCATATACTACCATATTGGCATATTCCATACTGCTTCCTACTAATTGAACAATACTTTCTTTGTCTTTTGGAATATCTTTAAAATTGTTTTCTATATAACTTTTGGTTGACTGAATGGCAAGTTTGCTTGCAATTTCTCCACCTTTATATCCTCCCATGCCATCTGCTAGCATATATAGTTGTACTTCATCTAAAGAATTGGATATATAGTAGCTATCTTGATTAATGTCCCTTACTTTACCTATATCTGATTTTGCATAAGCCTTTATCATGCCTTCACCTCTTTTCCCTTTTATTATCCAAATATACTTGTATCCTTTATATCATAACTTTATTCTTTTTGCAATAGCAATATGTCAAATTAGTTAAATCATGAATCTGGGAACACGGCAATGTTTCATTTTTGTCGCATTGGGGACGTTTCTTTTTGAGACATTTTGGGGGACTTTTTGCTCCGTCCCCCAAAAATGTCTCAAAAAGAAACGTCCCCAATGCGACAAAAATGAAACATTACCATGTTCCCAGATTCATTGATTAGTTTTTCAATTCTTCCAAGAACATTTGATTTAACATTTGTGGATTTGCTTTTCCTCTTGTTTCCTTCATAGCTTGTCCTACCAAAAATCCTAATGCCTTTTCTTTTCCACCTTTATAATCTGCAACTGATTGTGGATTTGCTTCTAATACTTTTAATACCACATCTTTTATTGCACCTTCATCTGATATTTGTACCCATCCTTTTTCATCTATTATATCTTCTGGATCTCTTGGATGTTCAAACATCTCTACCAATACTTTTTTTGCAATACTTGAACTAATTGTTCCTTTGTCAATTAATATAATCAATTTACCTAATTGTTGACTATCAAATGGAATTTCTATTGGTTCCATTTCTGTTTCATTTAAAATTCTTGATATATCAGAAATAATCCAGTTATTAACTGCTTTTGGATTATTACATACTTTGATTGCTCCTTCAAATAAGTCAGATAAATATTTTGAAGATGTAATGATATTAGCATCTTTTTCTGTTAATCCATATTCTTTTAAATACCTTTCTTTTCTACTTTCTGGTAATTCTGGTAGGGATTTTTTAATATCCTCAATATATTCTTCAGATAGCTTAATAGCAACTAAATCTGGGTCTGGAAAATATCTATAATCTTGTGCATCTTCTTTATCTCTCATTGGGAAGGTTTTTCCTGATACTTCATCCCATCTTAATGATTCCTGTTCTACTTTTCCTCCATCTTCTATTACATCAATTTGTCTGTCAACTTCATATTCTATTGCTCTCTTTATACTTCTAAAAGAGTTCATGTTTTTCATTTCTGTACGTGTTCCTAATTCTTTATCTCCTTTTTTTCTAACAGATACATTGACATCAGCTCTTAAAGACCCTTCTTGCATTTTACAATCAGATACTTCTATATATTCCAATATAGATTTTAATTTTCTTAAATATTCATCTGTTTCTTCACTACTTCTTAAATCTGGTTCTGAAACAATTTCAATTAATGGTACTCCTGCTCTATTTAAGTCTACTAAACTTCCTCCTGCAAATTCGTCATGATTTAATTTTCCAGCATCTTCTTCTATATGAATTCTTGTTAATCTAATTTTTTTCTTTCCATCTTGTGTATCAATTTCTACATATCCATGCTCACATAGTGGTTGGTCATATTGTGATATTTGATATGCTTTTGGTAAATCTGGATAAAAATAGTTTTTTCTGTCATTTTTACTATTTCTAGATATTTCACAATTTGTTGCAAGTCCTGCTTTTACAGCATATTCCACAACTTTTTCATTTAATACTGGTAATGTTCCTGGCATTGCCATACATATTGGACAGGTTTGTGTGTTAGGAGCTGCACCAAATTTGGTTGGACATGAACAAAATATTTTTGTCTTTGTAGAAAGCTCTGCATGAACTTCTAGTCCTATAATTACTTCATAATCTTCTCTTGACATTTATTTTCCTCCTTTATCATTTTTTGCTTATTTTTTAAGATTAATACTTACTTGCTATAAAACAATAGTTTCTTCCAGTATAGTAATTAGACTATATTTTTTCTCACTATTAACTCTCTAATTAGTTTTCAAGTATAATGAAGTATAATATATCCATTTTACTATTCTTCATTTTCCTCTATTGTGTAAGAATTTTTTAAAACTTTTTATTACTAATTTATACTTCTCATTATTTCTTAAATTCTGGTTTATGATTTTCTCTAAAATTCAAATCCTGTTCAAATGTATAAGCTGCATTTAGAATTGTTTCTTCACAGAATTTATTTCCAATCAATTGCATCCCAATTGGCATACCTTCTTTATCTACACCACATGGAATAGAAATTCCTGGAAGTCCTGCAATATTTACTGAAACTGTACAAATATCTGACAAATACATTTCTAGTGGATTATTAGATTTAGAACCAATGTCAAATGCTACTGTTGGTGATGTTGGTACTAAAATGACATCATATTTTTCAAAAGCTTTATTAAATTCATTCATAACTAATGTACGCACTTGTTGTGCCTTTTTGTAATATGCATCATAATATCCAGATGATAACACATAAGTTCCAAGAATAATTCTTCTTTTAACCTCTGGTCCAAATCCTTCACTTCTTGATTTTTTGTATAATTCTTTTAAATTTTTAAATTCTCCTGTTCTATAAGTATATCTAATTCCATCAAATCTTCCCAAGTTTGAGCTTGCTTCAGCACATGCAATAATGTAATATGACGCTAAAGAATATTTTGCAATATCTAATGAAAATTCTTCAATCTCTGCTCCTAATTTTTTATATCTATCAATTGACTCACACAATTTTTCTTTTACTTCTTCATTGATTCCTTCTGCATAAAATTCTTTTGGAACACCAATTTTTAATCCTTTTACATCACCTTTTAAACAAGCTGTATAATCCTTTTTCTCTATGTCTACTGATGTTGTATCTTTTTTGTCATGACCTGCAATGATATTTAATAACATAGCTGCATCTTTAACATCTTTTGTAATTGGTCCAATCTGGTCAAGTGATGATGCAAATGCTACTAACCCATATCTTGATACTAATCCATAAGTTGGTTTTAACCCTACAACACCACAAAAACTTGCTGGTTCTCTGATAGATCCACCTGTATCACTACCTAATGCCCAAGGCACCATATTGCTTGCAACAGCTGCTGCACTTCCTCCTGAAGATCCACCTGGTACTTTGTTTAAATTCCATGGATTTTTTGTTGGATAAAAATATGAATACTCTGTTGAACCTCCCATAGCAAATTCATCCATATTTAGTTTTCCAAGATTAATCATTCCTTCTTGATTTACTTTTTCCATAACAGTTGCATTATATGGTGATACAAAGTTTTCTAACATTTTTGAACTGCAAGTTGTTTTTACTCCTTTTGTACAAATATTGTCTTTAATTCCTATTGGAATTCCTGCAAAATCTCCTTCTACTTCACCTTTTTCAATTTTTTCTTGCATCTCTTCTGCTTTTTTGTTAGCATCATCTTCTAATACTGTTACAAAAGCTTGTACATCTTTTTCTTTTTCAGCAATTCTATCTGTATATGCTTTTGTAATTTCTTTTATTGTCAATTCTTTGTTTTTTAACTTTTCTTGTAACTCATGAACGGTTAATTCTGTAATCTCCATGCATTAATCCTCCTTTTTTAATCTTTTTTATAAATTTCTATTTATACTCCTAATTAATTACTTTTGGTATTTTAAACATATTTTGTTCTTCATTTGGTGCATTCATAAATAATGCTTTATTGTCTTCAAATACTTCTACCTCATCTTTTCTAAATACATTTTTTGCTTCGTTTGCTCCTATGGTAATGTCTAGATTTTCTACATTTGCATTATTTACAATGTTAGCAAAATCTAATATTTCTTGTAAATTATCCAAATATTGTTGGACTTCATTTTCTTCTAATGTTAAATTGGCTAAATTTGCAATGTGCAAAATTTCTTCTTTACTTACTTGCATATAATCATCTCCTACATTCAATTTGGTTATTATTATATACTGAAATAATGAAAAAAACAAGTCATAATAACTTGTTTTCCATATTTTAATATATCTTGTTTTTATAAGTTATGCTTCTGTTGCCTTTATAATCCATCTTGCACTACTATCGTCTGTACATGTAATCAATGTAATCTCTCTTTTACCATCAGTATTTTGTGATGTACAACTAACATCTGATGGATCAACTGTGTACTTGTCATATACAACATATTCTACTGTTGTATTATCTGAATAATCTGTTATTTGTATAATATCTCCATTTTCTAAAGTTGGTACTTTACTGAAAAATCTTGAATTTCTGTAATTATGCCCTACTATACAGTAATTTCCAACTGTGTTGATTTCTGGACCATGGAATTTTACTGGTGACATTTTTAATAATTCTTCTGTTTCTTCTTCTGAATCACTTTCTCCATCTAAAATAGGATATTCAATACCTAGTGTAGGAATTGTTATTTTTCCATCAATTATATATGTATAACCTGATTCTGACTGTTGCTTAGTTTTAGAGCTTTGACTTGTAGTAGAAAGAACTGGTGTTGATGTTGTTCCATCATCTGTTGTATCATTTAATATCGCAATTAATACATTGCTATCTGCTACTGTATTATCACTTTGTTCTGCTTCGGCACTTGCTAGTATTTCTTGTGACATGGCTTCTGCTTTGTCTCTATCATATGTTGCATATATGTATACAGACATTAGTATGATTAATAAGAATACAGATACAATGAAATTTACTTTATATACTTTTTTCTTTCTTTTTAATTCAGGTGTTATGTATAATTTCTTTGTTACTAATATTTGATTCATATATCCTCCATTTTGTAATAAACTTTCTATTTTATTATAACATGAATTTTGTGAAAATCAAATATATTTATTGAATTTTTTTTGATTTCATTATATAATTATTTATATGCGGGTATAATTTAGTGGTAGAATGTCATGCTTCCGACCTGATAGCGTGGGTTCGATTCCCACTACCCGCTCCATTAA
>CAYVCM010000050.1:0-12014 GCA_964449925.1 uncultured Clostridium sp. | reverse complement strand
CCTCTAAAATTTTTTTATGGCACCCTTTCACGTCAAGCGCGAACATTTTCCATAAGAAAAGCGTGAGTTAACGAAATCAAAGATTTCGACTCACAGATGTGCAAAATTGCTTCGCAATTATTGCACGAATATAGGATGCTTAACCTTGTTGTATACGAAAAAATCTTATACAGGGTCAAGATAAAAGTCGATTTTTTCTATACAATAAAAAAATTTAAGAGTTTCTAATCATTTTCCAATCACATTCGTCATTTATTCAATTTAAAATAATATACTCCTCATTACTAGCATAATAACTGTGAATAGTAACAATTATTTTTTGTAATATATTTTATTTTATCATAATATATTTTATTAGAATGTTTTTGGTAGATATTCAAATTTTATTTTAGAAGAAAACATTTTATTAATATTTTAAATGGAGGGATTTTTGATGGAAAAAGATTTTAATTATTATCAGCAACCTTTTATGGATTTCAATATGGGAAACCCTAATATAGATATGAATGAATTATATAAAGATCCTATGTTTAATCCTATCATGCAATATGAACAAGCCTTTAGTTATTACCGTTATTTATGTATGCAAATGGATTATAAAATTAAATGTAAAGAATATGAAAAACTTTGTGAAGAAATACACCATACTTCTGGAAAAACAACTAAAACACCATAATTCATTTTTTTAAATTATGGTGTTTTTTATTGTATAGGAAAAATCGACTTTTATCTTGACCATATGTAAGATTTTTCCGTATACAACAAGGTTAAGCATCCTATATTTGTGCAATAATTGCGAAGCAATTTTGCACATGTGTGCGTAGAAATCTTTGATTTCGTTAGCGCACGCTTTTCTTATTAATTTGCAAGCATAAAATATGCTAATACAAGAATTCCCAATACAATTCTATAATATCCAAACACTTTAAAATCATGTTTTTTAATATAGTTCATCAAGAATTTTATAACAAACATAGATACTACAAAAGATACTATCATACCAATTAATAAAATAACAATTTCAGCTCCAGTAAAGACTAATCCAAATTTTACTAATTTTAATAAACTTGCACCTAACATTGTAGGAATTGCCAAATAAAATGTAAATTCTGCAGCATTTGGTCTAGATAATCCTATTAGCAATCCACCAATAATAGTTGCGCCAGAACGTGAAGTTCCTGGAAATATAGCTGCTAATAATTGAAATATTCCAATAATTAATGCATCTTTGTATGTAATATCTGAATTTTTATCTTTTGAACTATTTCTATTTTTGTTCCAATTTTCTATAACTATAAAAGCAATACCAAATACAATTAAAGCAATAGCAATACAGGTTGAATTATAAAATAAAGCTTCAAATACTTCGTCAAATAATAAGCCAATGATTGCTGCTGGTATACACCCAACTAGAATCTTACCCCATAAATTCATAATGCTTTTGTCAAAGTAAGATAAAAAACCTGTCTGCTTAATTGTTTTTTCTTTATCTTTTGTAATTGGCCATATCTTTTTAAAATATAATAATACAACTGCTAGTATTGCTCCTAATTGAATAACCACTTGAAACATAGACCAAAATTCTGATGAAACATTTTCAAGTTCTAAAAATTGTTCTACTAATATTAAATGTCCTGTACTACTGATTGGTAACCACTCTGTAATTCCTTCTACTATTCCAAATATAATTGATTTTATAATATCTAAAAACATATTATTTCTCCTTTTCTCTATTGTAAATTTATTTATTTTTATTTATTAAAGTATATTCCTTTGTATCAATTTAGTTTTTGATTTTTATTTATGTATTGCTTTATAATTTCCTTAATATATTTTGCTGATGTTATTGGTGCTGATTTTCCGTGGCAATCCTAAAGCTTCTATAAAATTTATATTTTCTTTTTCTACTATTTTTCTATCTATTCCATAAGGTTTTGAAGCTAAATCTATTACTAAAGTCTCTTTTTTTAGTTCTTTTAATTCCTCTTTGAATATTATTTTAGGAATTGTGTTTATGATTATATCATAGTGCTTAAATTTTGTACAATTTTTTTGCAAGTCTTCTACTGTTATAATTTCATAACCATATGCTATTGCCCATGCTTTTTCTTCTTTATTTGTTACCATACAAGTTATTTTTACAAATAATCCTTGTAATTTATGTGATAGAACCTTGCCTATTCTTCCATATCCCATAATCAAACAATTACTATTTTGTAATATTTTTTTTGTATTTTTTATAATTATTTCAATTGTTGCTTCTGCTGTTGGAATAGTATTTAATATTGCAAATTCTTCATTTTTCATAAGGTCAATCATTTTATTATTTTTTTCATTTAATATTTTTGTTAATTCTTTATTTATATTTCCAACAAATATAATTTTATTTTCTAAATAATATAATATTTCTTTTATCGGAATATATGTATTTGAGAATGGCATATATAAACATAAATTATCTTTAGAAAATGGTATTGGTAAAATTACAACATCAGATCTTTCTATTATTTCATAATATTTTTCACAAGTTTTAAAATTTTCTAATTTATCAAATCCAAATAATTTTACTTCATGTTTTTCTCTTGCTAATTCTTTTGATAAGAAAAAATTCCTAGAATCTCCACCTATAATACAAAAATTCATACTCATAAAATCCTCCTTCCTTACATTATAGTTTGATAATAAGATTTTATGAGTACATTTTATTATTGTATAGGAAACCATATGAAATCTGTTAGCTTCACAATTCAAAGTGAAAATAAAGATTTCATTTTCAAAATTTTATCTTGACACTATATAGGATTTTCCATATAAAACAAGGTTAGGTTTCTTATCTATGTCTTTCCTCTTGTTCTTGTTCTTTTTCTATTTGCATATGTTCATAATTTTTTTTCTTAAAATTATCCTTTAGTAAATCAATATCACTATAACTTAAATGTCTTGTGATATCTACCATTTCTTCTAAATGTTCTTTTGCTTTTATTTCCTTTGCTTCTAATTTTATTTCTTTTTCTTCCTGATTATCTAAGTTAAATGGAATAGATATTCTTGCCATAATAGGTATAAACAATGGTTCTTTTTGTACTTTTTTTACTATTTTTTTAGAATCAATATCAATAGCTGTATTTACATATTTAATAGATGTTTCTTTATCTCCTTTCATTAAAGAAATTTTTGCTAATTCATAATAAGCATCTGCTGATAATTCATCTTCTTCAATAGCCTCTAAAAATCTTTTTTCTGCCTCTTCTAAATCCTTATATATAAGGGCAATTTCTGCTAGAGAATATTTTGCATTATGTAACAATGTATTAATTTCTGCTGCTTTTTCATAACAAATCTTTGCGTTTTGAAAATCATTTAACATTGTATATGCAATACCTAAATTGTAATGTATCTCATAACCAACTGGATTGTATTTTAAAGCTTCTTGATAAATATTTACTGCTTCTTTATACATTTCTTTTGATATTAATATATCACCTAATAATTCTGTTGCTTTATACATATCTGGTTTTTTATTTAATAAATTAAATAACATTTCTTTGGCTTCATCTTTTTTATCTAAACTATTTAATAATTCTGCCACTTTATAATAAGATTCATAATCTTTTTTATTAATATCAATTGCTTGTACATATTCATCAATCGACTTTCTCATTCCACCTTCTTTTTCATATACTTCAGCAAGCATTTTATGTCCTCTATAACTATTTGGCACCTTTGAAACTAGATTTAGTAATGATTCTTTGGCTTTTTTGTCATTTCCAACTACCAAATAAAATTGTGCTCTAGTTACATTTACAACTTCAATTAGTGTTATTCCTTTTATTTCCAAAATGATAACAATTCCTGGTATAACAATTGATAACACATATTTTAATAAAATCAGAAACATATTTAGTTCTATAAAAAGTGCAAATCCTAAAAAATTTACTGCTATTCCAATCGCTTCCAATACTAAAACAACAATATAACTTGTATCATTATTTCTTATCATTTTAAAAAACATATATACAAAAATTGCCAGTGAAACGACTGTAAAAATAAATGGTTCTATTATCATGTTTTATCTCCTTTTCTATATCTTATTCCAAATTCTTAATTGCATTTCTTGCCATTTCATCACATCTGTTATTAAAAGCATTATCACTATGCCCTTTTACTTTTATAAATTTTACTTTATGTATTTTTGTTAAAGCATACAATTCTTGCCAAATTTCTTTGTTTTTTACTGGTTCTTTTCCTGATGTTTTCCAATCGTTTTTTATCCAATTATATATCCATCCTTGATTAAATGCATTTACTACATAGGCACTATCACTATATATATCAACTTCACAAGGAAATTTTAATAACTTAAGTGCTTCAATAACAGCTGTTAGTTCCATTATATTATTGGTAGTGTTTTTTTCTCCGCCTGATATCTCTTTTGTATTTTCTTTATACATTAAAATAGAACCCCATCCACCAGGTCCTGGATTTCCTGAACATGCACCATCTGTATAAATAACTACTTTTTCCATAAAATCCTCCATGTGATTAGATTATTATTTTATATATAAATCTTCTTTTTTTCAAATAAAGTCATTTTTTAATTGTCATTTGCTGATTTTTATGATAACATTATATCAGTAAAATTAAAATTATACAATATTTTTCCATAATGAAAGATTGAAAAATGACAAAATTATTACTGTTCAAACACTATTACTTGCAAAATTTATATTTAATTGAATATGAAAATGCGATTTTTTCTATTCAATTAATATCAGAAAGGAATGAGATAGAAAATGAGCAAAGTTATTGGAATTATTGCAGAATATAATCCGTTTCATAATGGTCATTTGTATCACTTGCAAAAATCATTGCAAAATACTGGTTCTTCGTATTCTATCGCCATAATTAGTGGTAACTTTACTCAAAGAGGCTCTACTTCTATCGTCGATAAATGGGAAAAAACAAAAATCGCTTTATATAATGGTATTGATTTAGTTATTGAACTCCCTTTATTATATTCTATTTCTAGTGCTGAAAATTTTGCAGAAGGTGCAATCAAAATTTTAGATTCTTTAAAAGTTGTTGATTATCTATCTTTTGGTTCTGAATTAGGTAATATTTCCACATTAGATAGCATCGCAGATATTTTATATAAAGAGCCAAAAGCTTATAAAAATATATTATCTCATGAATTGGGTAAAGGCTTATCTTTTCCAAAAGCACGAGAAAATGCCTTGCTTATGTATTTAAACGATATTCGAAAATTCTCTAATGTACTTTCTTCTCCTAATAACATTTTAGGTATTGAATATCTAAAAGCCTTAAAAAAGTTTAAAAGCAATATTGTTCCAGTCACAATAGAAAGATATAATTCAGGATATCATGATACAACCAGTAATGGAAATGTTGCAAGTAGTACAGCAATAAGAGATATTTTGAAAAATAATAGTTGGGATATCTTGCGTAAGGTCGTTCCAGAAAATACATTCTCTATTCTTTTAGAAAACATAAAAATAGGACATATTGTCCCTGATTTATCTGTATTTGAAAAAGAAATTATCTATAATTTGCGTAAAATGTCTGTTGGGGAAATTGCAATACTTCCAGATGTTAATGAAGGATTAGAAAATGCAATTAAAAATATAGCAAATTCATGTAATAGTATAGTTGAATTTTTAAATATTATAAAATCAAAAAGATATACTAATACAAGACTTCAACGTATTTTATTATATTCTTTACTTGGGATTACAAAAAAAGATATGGACTTATCAAAGAAAATATCTCCTTATGTTAGAGTTCTAGGGTTTAATCAGAAAGGAAAGTATTTAATTTCAGAAATTGCTAAGGCTAATCCTAAATTAGAAATTATTACTTCTGTAAAAAAATATATGGATACTAGTAATAATAAAAATTCTAAATATATGCTAGAAAAAGATATTTGGGCTACAAATGTTTATACTATCGGTTATGAATATGATTCTTGGAATAATTTAGATTATACTCATAATATTGTAGGAATTTAGTAATAAATTTTAAGAGGGAATACCCACTTGGGTATTCCCTCTTAAAATTGTTAAAACATAAATTATTTTATTTTTATTTTGTTATCCATTTTACTAAATTCAAGTTTGCTGGTTCTAGTAGCATCTCATGTTTTGGCATAACTCTAAAAGTATAACCATAATTTCCACCTGTTGTCAATTCAATTTTCGCTGTAAAATAATATTTTTTATGTTCTTCATCAGTTTCTTGTAATTGCATAGGTATAATGCTTACATTTTCCACTACACCATTATCTAATATTTTTCCATAATATGCTTCTACTATTACATTTTCTACATCTATATTTGGAAGTTGTACTTCACATCCAACCTCAATATTATTTCCAGCATCAAGAGTAATATTATCCAAATTACTATTTTCTTGTATAATTTTTACATCTTTCCAATTTTCATATACATCCTTTTTCCATGCATTATATGCTGCTACATTGTCAATATTTTCATAATATTTTTTTGTAAGATTACATAATGGCATATAATATTGATTTGTGTAATCTACTAACATTCTTGCTGTACTATATTTTCCACCTGTTGTTATGATAGAATTTTTCATTATTTCTACCCATCTTTTTGATATTCCATTTTTATCTTTATTATAATAAGTTGGTATAATTTTTTCTTCTAATGTATGATACATACTTTGACTATCTGCCATGTCTTGTGCTTCATAAGAATCATATTCTGCATTTGTTCCAATTGTCCAACCATTATCTTGTGTATATCCTTCTGCCCACCAACCATCTAAAACACTAAAATTGATAACGCCATTAACAGATGCTTTTTGTCCACTAGTTCCTGAAGCCTCCATTGGTCTTCTTGGATTATTTAACCATATATCTACACCACTTACTAGATATCTTGACATAGCAATATTGTAATTTTCTAGCAAAAAGATTTTTCCTTTAAATTGTGGCATCATAGATACTTCATGAATATATTTTATTAAGTCTTGTCCTTCTTTATCTGCTGGATGTGCTTTTCCTGCAAATATAATTTGTACTGGTCTATCTGCATTATTCATAATTTGTGTCATTCGTTCAATATCTTTAAAAATTAATGTTGCCCTCTTATATGTTGCAAATCTTCTGGCAAATCCTATTGTTAAAACCTCTGGATTTAATTTAGATACAATTTCATTAATTTCTTCGTAACTGTATCCAGATCTTCTTAATCTTTCTGTTGTATTTTCTTTTACAAGATTAATTAGTTTCTTTTTTTTATCTATATGAACATTCCATAATTTATCATCTGGTATATTCTTTATTTTTTCCCAGACATAATCTTGATGCATATTGTCTTGCCAATAAGGAATTAAATATTTATTATAAAGTTCTTTTAATTTTGGAGCTAACCATGAACATGTATGAATTCCATTTGTAACATAACCAATAGGAGATTCATTTGCTGCGATATTAGGCCATACATCACTAAATAGTTCTCTAGAAACTGCACCATGTAATTTACTAACACCATTTTTCTTTCCAGCAATTTTTAATGCCAATATTCCCATATTGAAACCTTTTTCTAAGTCTGGTCCTGGTTTCATTCCCAATTTTAAAAATTCTTCTCTTGAAATTCCTAATCTTGGCCAAAAATCTTTAAAATATTTTTCAACTAACTGAATTGGAAATATATCATTTCCTGCTGGTACTGGTGTATGTGTTGTAAATACAGTCTTTGAACTTGCAATATCTTTTGCTACTTCAAAAGAAACTTGTTTTTCTTTTATAATATCTTTAATAATCTCTAAATTTAAAAACGCAGAATGTCCTTCGTTCATATGATAAACAGTTGGCTTTAATCCCAAATATTTAGTAAGTAGATTTACTCCTGCCATACCTAAAACAATTTCTTGTCTTATTCTCATTTCTTGGTCTCCACCATATAATCGTAATGTAACATCTCTATCTTCTTCATTGTTCTTAGGAATGTCAGAGTCTAATAAATATAGTTTAACTCTTCCTACATTTATTTGCCATACTTTTAAATATAATCTTCTTTTGGGGAATTTTACATAGATTGTTAAGTCATCACCTTTATCATCTTTTACTGGATTAATTGGCATATCATATAAATCAATATTTTTGTATTCTGTTTCTTGTTGTCCATATCCGTTGATTTTTTGATTGAAATATCCTTGCTTATATAATAATCCAACAGCTACAAGTGGAATTCCTAAATCACTTGCAGATTTTAAATGATCTCCTGATAAAATACCAAGTCCTCCTGAATAAGTAGGTATGGTCTCATCTAATCCATATTCTGCTGAAAAATAAGCAATTAAATCTTTTTTGTTGTTTGGGTATTTATTATAAAACCATGTATTTTTACTATACATGTAGTTCTCAAAGTTTTCTGCAATTTTATCATATTCTTTTAAAAAGCTAATATCTTTTGATACTTTTTCTAGCCTATCTTGTGATACTTGTTTTAAAAATTTTACAGGATTTTTTGAACATTGTTCCCATAAATCCATATCAATTTTTTGGAATAATCTTAAAAATTCTGTGTTCCAAGACCACCATAAATTATTTGCAATTTCACCTAATTTTTCAATTCTTTTTGGTAATTGTGGATTTACTGTTATTCTATTAAAAATATACATTTATATTTCCTCCTTAGTAATTCTCTTTTATTTTTTCTTTTTGTTTACATGTATATTATCTATTAAATATATAAAAATGTCAAACATTTTATACAAAATTTTTTAATTATTATTTTAAGGAAAATGATGATTTTTTACTCTTCTTTGAAACTATTAATCTTAAACAATTTAAACAACTCTACAATAACTAATGGTGCTATTATTAAGCAAATTAATTCAATAATATTTTCTTTTGGTAATAATGGTATACTAAATATTGTTCTTAATGCTGGTATTGCTAATATAACTATCATTAATAATGCTGAACCAAGTATTGCCCATACTAACTTACTATTATTAAATACTTTTGTCTTGAATATTGATTTTTTGTTATTTCTTACATTGAATACATGTACTAATTCTGCAAATGCTAGAGTAACAAATGCCATTGTTTGACCAACTTCTATTTTTGATTCGTCTAAAGTTAATCCGTCAAAAGCTTCTGTCGTTGTTGCAAGTCCTATCATAAATGCTGCAAGTGTTAATAATCCTATCATAACACCTTGATATATAACTCTCCATGTCATTCCTTTTGTAAATACACCTTTTCCTGGTTTAACTGGTTTTCGCTCCATAATGTCTGAATTTGCTGGGTCAAATGCTAATGCTAAAGCTGGTAATGAGTCTGTCACTAAATTTATCCATAAGATGTGTATTGGTAATAAAATTTCTAAGTGAGAAATATCAGTTATTCCAAACCATTGTGCAAATACTGGTGTTAGTAATGTTGCTAAAAATAACACAACAATTTCACCTATATTACTTGATAATAAGAATTGGATAACTTTTAATATATTATCATAGATTCTTCTACCTTCTTCTACTGCTGAAACAATTGTTGCAAAATTATCATCTGTTAAAATAACATCTGCTGCTTCTTTTGCAACATCTGTTCCTACAATTCCCATTGCACAACCAATATCTGCTGTTTTTAGTGCTGGGCTGTCATTAACACCATCACCTGTCATAGCTACAATTTCTCCATTTTTTTGCCATGCTTTTACTATTCTTACTTTGTGTTCTGGAGATACTCTTGCATATACAGAATATTGTCTCACATTTTTTTGTAATTCTTCATCAGACATTTTTTCTAATTCTGAACCAGTAATGGCCTCATTTTCATTTTCCAAAATTCCTAATTTTTTAGCAATAGCTGTTGCTGTAATTTTATGGTCACCGGTAATCATAACAGTTTTTATTCCTGCTGTCTTACATTTTTCTACTGCTTTTTTAGCTTCTTCTCTTGGTGGATCTATCATTCCAACCATTCCTACAAAAATTAAATCATTTTCTATATTTTCCAATTCTGCTTGTGTTGGTTCATGGTCAAACTCTCTATATGCACATGCTAAAACTCTTAAAGCTTCTTTTGCCATTTCTTCATTCTTTTGTCTAATAGTAACTGTATATTTTTCTAAATCATATTTTATTTCATTATTAAATAAATAACCTTTACAAATTTTTAATAGTTCATCTACTCCTCCTTTGGTATAAGCAACATACTTTTCATTAACTTTATTGATAGTTGTCATTAATTTTCTATCAGAATCAAATGGTACTTCTCCAACACGAGTCATTCTATCATATATAGATGGATCAAAATTTAATGTAAATGCCATATCTACTAAAGCTGTTTCTGTTGGATCTCCTGTTAAAGTTCCATCTTTTGCAATTTTTGTATCATTACATAACATATTGGCATATACTAGTTTTGTCATATCTTCTGATACATTTTTGCTATCAATTTCATTTATATCTTTAATTTCTCCATTTATAAATACTTTTTCTACTGTCATTTTGTTTTGGGTTAATGTTCCAGTTTTATCTGAACAAATAACTGTTGCACTACCTAATGTTTCAACAGCTGGTAATTTTTTAACAATAGCATTTTTCTTAACCATTTTTTGTACACCAATTGCTAAAACTATTGTAGATACAGCTGCCAAACCTTCTGGTATAGCTGCTACTGCTAATGATACTGCTGTCATAAACATAGCAATTGGTTCCTTTTGTTGGAATAATCCTATTATAAAGATAACTGCACAAATTAAAACTGCTGCAATTCCTAATGTTTTACTTAATTTGTTTAATTTTTGTTGTAATGGTGTTACTTGTTCTTCTGTTTCATTAATCATCTCAGCAATTTTTCCAACTTCTGTTGTCATTCCTGTTTCTACAACTATACCTTTTCCTCTACCATATGTTACTAAACTAGAAGAAAATACCATATTTGTTCTATCTCCAATTCCAATATCTTCTTCTTTTATTTTTTCTGTTGTCTTTTCTACTGGAACAGATTCTCCTGTTAAAGATGATTCTTGTGTTTTTAAATTAAATGCTTCTATCATCCTTAGGTCTGCTGGTATATAGTCACCTGTATCTAATACAACAATATCTCCTAGTACTAGTTCTTTTGCTGGAACAACTGTTACATTTCCATCTCTTATGACTTTTGCCGCATGGTCTGTTAATTTTTGCAAAGCTTCTAAGGATTTTTCTGCTTTTGATTCTTGTGTTACACCAATAACCGCATTTAATATTACAACAATTAAAATAATAATAGTATCTGTAATTCCTTCTCCTTCTGCAATACCTACAATTCCTGATACAATCGCTGCTATTATTAAGATTATAATTGAAACATCTTTAAATTGGTCTACAAATTTCATTAATAAAGATTTTTTCTTTTTTTCTTTTAATTGATTTAAACCATATTTTTCTCTTCTCTTGATAACTTCTTCTTCTGTTAATCCAGTTTCTTTATTTGTTTCTAATTCCTTTTCAACATCTTGTATTTCTTTGTTAAACCAGTTTTTACCTTTCATTTTTCACATTCCTTTCTTTGCCTTCCTTTTTATTGGAAAAGAATTTAATTTTTAATTTTTTTCGTATATTTTTTACTATATTTTCACTCCTATTTTATCCAAACCATGAAAATATATCAATATTTTAATTTTATTTTTACATTTTTTATTTCCTCCATTTCCTTTCTATATAGGAAATTAAATCTTTGTTTTATACAAATATTTTTTATTTAATAAGAAAAGTGATTTTCTATTAAACAAAAAAGACTCTTAAAAAGATTTTTTATCTCTTTAAAAGTCTTGCTTACTTTATAAAAAGTTTACTAACCAGATATATCTATCGCGACTGTTGATTAGTAATTAAAAGCTACTCCCTTTTAATACATTACTATTATATCATATGATATTGAGAAGTCAATAAATTTTTTTAATATTTTTCTTTTGGTGACCCCTACGGGAATCGAACCCATGATTCCACCTTGAGAGGGTGGCGTCTTAACC
>CAYVCM010000049.1:4325-12058 GCA_964449925.1 uncultured Clostridium sp. | reverse complement strand
AATGTTAAGCATTATAGTAGCAAAAGCAAAAAACAATGTAATAGGAAAAGATAATAAATTACTATGGCATTTATCAGATGACTTAAAAAGATTTAAAAAATTAACAACAGAACATACAATTATAATGGGGAGAAAAACATTTGAATCTTTAGGAAGAGTACTTCCTAATAGAAAACATATTGTTTTTACACAAAATCCAGATTTTAAAATAGATGATGAAAATGTAGAAATTGTCCATTCAATGTTACAAATACAAGAATATATAGAAAATGATGAAGAAGCATTTGTGATAGGAGGAGCAGTAATTTATAATTTATTGATGCCATATGTAAAAAAAATGTATGTAACAGAAATTGATAAAGATTTTGATGGGGATGCTTTCTTTCCAAGAATAGATGAAACAAAATGGAAGGAAGTTAGCAGAGAAAAAGGACCACAAGAAGAAGAAAATAATTTTAAGTATGAATATGTAACTTATGAACGATTGTAAATGTGCTAAAATGTCAGTTTTTGACATTTTAGCACATTTCTATCGATTAAAAAATTTGTTTTTGGTTAAACTAAGCTTGAAAGGATGAGTTAGATGTTTAAACCAAAAGCAATTTATTTTGAAAAAGATATTATGAATTATACATTGGGAAAAGAATTAATGGAGAAATATAAAGATGTCCCAAAAGTAGAAATTGAAAATCATAATAACATAGAAGAAATGCGAAAAAAATCTAATAAAGAATTTATGGATATGAAACGAAATTTAATTATTGGTGTTAGAAAAACACATAAATTTGTTCCAAATCATAAAACTTCTGATTTTTTAGTTCCATATACTTCTTCTGGATGTACAGCTGCTTGTATGTATTGTTATCTAGTATGTAATTATAACAAATGTGCATATTTAAGATTATTTGTTAATAGAGAAAAAATGTTGGAAAAGATTATTAAGACAAGTGAAACTTCAGAAAAAGAATTAACATTTGAAATTGGTAGTAATAGTGATTTAATATTAGAAAATACGATTACAAACAATTTAGTTTGGACTATTGAAAATTTTAAAGATACAAAAAAAGGATTTTTAACATTACCAACTAAATTTTCTATGGTTGATGATATATTAAATTTAGAACATAGAGGAAAAGTGATTATTAGGATGAGTGTGAATCCAAAAGAAATTATTAATCGTGTTGAGTTTGGAACTTCAAGATTAGAAGAAAGAATTGAAGCAATTAATAAATTAAGTGAAGCAGGGTACAAAGTAGGAATTTTAATTGCACCTGTTATTATGGTTGAAAATTGGAAAGAGTTGTATAAAGAATTAATTATTGAATTAGATAATAAACTTTCTAAAAGAGCAAAGCAACAAGCATTTTTTGAGATTATCTTTATGACATATAGTTTTGTGCATACAAAAATTAATGAGGAAGCTTTTCCTAATGCAATTCAAATTTATGAAAAAGAAAAAATGCAAGGAAGAGGAAAAGGAAAATATATGTACAAAACCGATTTAAGAGAGGAAGGAAAAATTTTTTTCTTAGAAGAAATGCAAAAATATTTTAAGGAAAATACTATTGAATATATAGTGTAAAAGTGAAGTGTACTTATTCTTAATAATAAGATAAGTATACTTCACTTAAAATTTATAATAAAAATGAAAAATTTCTTCTACTTTTCATTTCAATATGATATAATGTCATCGAAAAATGCATGGCAATTTTACCATGTAATAATTATTACCAATAGAAAAAATCAATAATAAAAACTCTTAAAGAAGGGAAAGAGCATATGTCATATATAGAATTTAAAAATGTTTGTAAAGAATATAAAATGGGAGAAATTATAATAAAGGCATTAAATGACACAAATTTTTCAATAGAAAAAGGAGAACTAGTAGTAGTTGTTGGGCCGTCAGGTGCAGGAAAAACAACAGCATTAAACATTTTAGGTGGCATGGATAGTGTAACTTCAGGAGATGTCATTGTTGATGGGAAAAATGTATCAAAATTAAAAAATAGAGCATTAATCAAATATAGAAGAGAAGATATTGGATTTGTATTTCAATTCTATAATCTAGTGCAAAATTTAACAGCAATTGAAAATGTTGAATTAGCAACACAAATTTGTAAAGACTCTTTAAGTCCAGATGAAGTTATGGAAAAAGTAGGATTAGCAGATAGAAAAAAGAATTTCCCATCTCAATTATCAGGAGGAGAGCAACAAAGAGTGGCGATTGCGAGAGCAATTGCAAAAAATCCAAAGTTATTATTATGTGATGAACCAACAGGAGCATTAGATTATAAAACAGGTAAACAAATTTTAAAATTATTGCAAGATACAGCAAGAAAAGAAAAAATGACTGTTATTATAATAACTCACAATGCAGCAATTGCTCCAATGGCAGACAAAATAATTAGATTTAAGAATGGAACTGCAGAAAATATTGAAATTAATGAAAATCCAATTCCAGTGGAAAATATAGAATGGTAGGTGTCTTATTAGGGATGTTTTGTCTCATTGGGGACGTTTCTCTTTGAGACATTTTTATATAAAGTCAAATATTATAAAATCATGTTTTGTAATTTTACATAAAAATGTCTCAAAGAGAAACGTCCCCAATGAGACAAAATTAGACAAAACAAAAGTTGGAGGTGATTTAAATGAAACTGAAAAAAGCACTATTAAAAGACACATTTAAAGAAATAAAAAAATCATATAAACGATTTATTTCCATTTTATTAATGGCTTTATTAGGTGTAGGCTTTTTTGCAGGTTTAAGAGCAACATCTCCAGATATGGTAGATTCAATTGATACATATTACAAAAATCAAAATGTATATGATATAGAAATCATGTCAACACTTGGATTAACAGATGAAGATATAGAAGCATTGGAAAATATAGAAAATGTTAAAAATGTATATGGTACATATAGTGAAGATGCTTTGATTAAGATAAATGATAAAGAATTTGTTTCAAAGATTTTATGTGTAGATGATGTTAATGTGCCTATTTTAATAGAAGGGAATATGCCAGAAAATGTAGATGAATGTGTAGTTGAGGAAAGTTTCTTAAAAGAGACCGGTAAAAGTATAGGGGACACAATTGAAATAGAATCAGATGATGAATCTGAAGAAACAGAAGAAGATGCAGAAGAGACAGAATACTTAAAAAATAGAACTTTAAAAATAGTTGGTACAGTAGAAAGTCCTTTATATATATCAAGGGAGAGAGGAAGTACTGATTTAGGAACAGGAGTTATAGATTACTATATATATGTTAATAGAGAAAATGTTTCTTCAGATATATATACAGAGATTTATATAACATTAGAAAATACTGACAAATATCAAACAGGAAGTAGTAAATATGAAGAATATGTAGAAGAAACAAAAAACAAAATAGAAGAAATCAAAGAAGAAAGAGAAGATGCAAGATATCAAGAATTAATAGATGAAGCAAATGCAGAGATTGAAAAAGCAGAAGAAGAGTTTAATACAGAAAAACAAAATGGAGAAGCCCAATTACAAGAAGCGGAAAATGAAATAAGTGAGGCAGAAGCACAAATAGAATCAGCAGAAGCAGAAATAACAAGTAATGAAGCAGAAGCAGAACGAGAATTTGAAAGTGCAGAAGCTCAAATTGAATCAGCAAAAACTGAAGTTGCACAAAATGCTCTTAGATTAAACAATCAAAAAATTCAGGCAGAAAAAGAATTTGAAGAAGCAGAAAATCAAAAAGCTGATTTGCAAAGTGCTTTAGATAATATTAATAATGCAATTAAAATTACAAATAATTCAATATCAGAAAAACAATTGCAATTAGAAAAAGCAGAAACAGAAGAAGAAATATCTGCAATTAATCAAGAAATTGCAGAATTACAAGCAACAATACAAGTATATGAAACAAATAAACAATCTATTGAAGCAGGCATAACACAAATTGATAATCAAATTGCAAGTGGAAGGCAAGAACTTGCAAATGCGGAAGCACAAATTAATAGTGCAAGAAGTGAAATTTTAAGTCAAGAGGCAACATTAGAACAAACTAAAAATACAACATATGCACAAATTGAAAGTGCTAAAGCAGAACTAGAGAGTTCGAAAAAAGAACTAGAAAGTGCCAAAGCAGAATTAGAAGAATCAAGAGAAGAGTTTAATAATCAAATAGCAGAGGCAGAAGGAAAATTAATAGATGCAAGAGAAAAAGTTTCAGAAATAGAAGAAGCACAATGGTATATTCTGGACAGAGAACAAAATTCTGGATATAGTAGTTATATTCAAGATACAGAAAGTATAGCTAATTTAAGTATTGTATTTCCGATTGTATTTTTTGCTATTGCAACATTAGTATCTTTAACATCTATGACAAGAATGGTGGAAGAAGAAAGACAAGAAATTGGTACACTTAAAGCTTTAGGATATAATAAATTTCATATTATGCTAAAATATTTGATTTATTCTAGTTTAGCTTGCATAATTGGAGGGGTAATTGGAATGAATATTGGATTCCAACTATTACCTAGAATTGTATGGGATATGTATGAAATGATGTATACTCTACCAGACTTTATTGTATCTTTTAACCATCAATATGCAACAATAGGATTAGGTTTAATATATATTTGTATTGTTGGTGCTACATTATATACTATTTTAAAAGAAGTAAAAGAAATGCCATCAACATTATTAAGACCAAAAGCACCAAAATATGGAAAAAGAGTATTGTTAGAAAGAATTTCTTTTATATGGAAACGCCTAAAATTCTCACAAAAAGTAACAATAAGAAACATATTTAGATATAAGAAAAGATTTTTAATGACAATTATAGGTATAATGGGATGTACTGCACTAATACTAGCAGGATTTGGATTAAAAGATTCCATATCATCCATTTTACCAAATCAATATGAAGATATATTTGACTATGATTTATTGGTAAGCTTAAAAACATCACTAACAACAGACCAGAAAGATAGTTATATAGAAGAATTAAAACAAAAAGATGACATAGAAGAAATAGTCGAAACATATATGGAATCTGGAACAGCTCGGAAATGGTGATTTAGAAGAAACAGTTCAAATTGTAATACCAGAAGATAATGAAAAAATAGATAAGGCTATCAAATTAAGAGATGTAGAAACAGATGAAAATATTACATTATCACAAGAAGGTATTATAATAACAGATAAATTAGCACAATTAATTAATGTAGAAGCAGGAGATATTATAACAATAACAACTCCAGATGATGTAGAAAAAGAACTAAAAGTTGCAGGTATAACTGAAAATTATATTAGTCATTATGTCTATATGTCAAAAGAATTATATCAGGAAACATTTGGAGAGACATATAGTACAAATGTATTATTAATTCAAGATAATAACTTAACAGAAGAACAAGAAGAAACACTTACACAAGAAATGGTGGCAAGGAATGAGGTATCTACTGTTACTATAACAACCAATACAATGAAAACATTAGATGATACAATGAACTCTTTAAACTATGTAGTAGTTGTGCTTATTGTATCAGCAGGATTGCTAGCTTTTGTTGTATTATATAATTTGGCTAATATTAATATAGGAGAAAGAATTAGAGAATTAGCAACAATAAAGGTATTAGGATTTTATGATAAGGAAGTATATGATTATGTTAATAGAGAGACAATTATTTTAACAATCATGGGAATTGTTTTAGGATTGGTAGTAGGATATTTTTTAAATATATACATATTAGGAACTTGCGAAATTAATATTTTACGATTTGAGAAAGTAATACATCCAATTAGTTATTTATATGCGACTGCAATTACCTTAATATTTTCAATTGTTGTTAATATTGTTACTTATTTTGCATTAAAGAAAATCGACATGATAGGAAGTCTAAAAAGTGTAGAGTGAACTAATGGGGACGGGGCAAATCGTTCAATAATGAAACAAAAGGGGCAGGTCTCCGTTCATGCCTTTATTTTGGCAGGTCATGTATTATATAAAAAAATGAAACAATTTTGCGTATCTAAATTTGAGTATAGAAATTGTTAAAGAAAAAAGTGAGGAATGCTCATTTTGCTAATGCTTTATAGCAACAATGAGAGAGGCGCACTTTTTTCTTGTACAATTTCTACGAAAATTTGGCTTATACAAAATTGTGCAATGCTTTTATATAATACATGACCTGCCAAAATAAAGGCATGAACGGAGACCTGCCCCTTTTGTTTCATTATTGAACGATTTGACATGTCCCCATTGTTTCGCAAAACTTTTTATGAATTTTTTATGAAACCCTATACAAAAAAAACAAAAAAATGATATAATAGCACCAAAGTCGTAACCTTAGACAAAGGAGGAAGTATCAAAAAATGGGAAACATTGTTTTACTAGATGAACTAACTATAAATAAAATAGCTGCTGGTGAAGTAATAGAAAGACCAGCATCTGTAATAAAAGAAATGGTTGAAAATTCAATAGATGCAGGAGCAACTAATATAACAGTAGAAATTAAAAATGGAGGTATTTCATATATAAGAGTAAGTGATAATGGAAAAGGAATTGCACAAGACGATATGGAAATAGCCTTTGAAAGACATGCAACAAGTAAAATTAGGAGTGCAGATGATTTAGATACAGTTACTTCAATGGGGTTTAGAGGAGAAGCCTTAGCTAGTATTGCTGCTATTGCTAATGTAGAAATGGTATCTAAAACACAAGAACAAGACATTGGGTATAGAGTAGTTGTAGAAGCAGGTGATGTTTTAGAAAAAGAAGAAGCTGGTTGTAAGACAGGAACAACCATTACAGTGAAAAATTTATTTTTTAATACACCAGTAAGATATAAATTTCTAAAAAAAGATTATACAGAGTCTGGATATATAGAAGATGCTATTACAAGAATTGCATTAGTAAATCCAAATATTGCAATTAAGCTAATTAATACAGGAAAAACCGTTATCCAAACTAATGGTAGTGGAGATATAAAAAGTGTTATATACAGTATTTATGGAAAAGACATTGCTAATGGTATAATGGAAGTTTCGTATAAATATGAAGATATTAAAATTGATGGTGTTGTAGGAAAGCCAGAAATTGCGCGTTCTAATCGTTCAAATCAGTTGTTTTTTGTAAATAAAAGATATATAAAAGACAAAACACTAACAGCAGCAACAGAGCAAGCATATAAAGGACTAATTCCAATTGGAAAATTTGGTTTTGTTGTTTTAAATATTGAAATGAACCCAGCAAAAGTAGATGTAAATGTACATCCAGCAAAACTAGAAGTTCGATTTGAAGAAGAAAATAAGATTTTTCAATCAATTTATCATGCAATAAAAGATACTTTATTAAAAACAGAATTAGTTGCAAATTCTGAAAAATCATTGTATGGAGAAAAAATGGAAACAGCAAGAGAATTAACTTTTGAAGAGAGATTGAAAAAATTAAAAGAAGAAAAACAACAAAAACAAGAAGTAGGAGGCTTATTTTCTTTTAGAAAACAAAATGAAAAGCAAATTGAAAATTACACAGATGCAGAAAGTAAAATAAAAACAAATGTAATTGAAAGCAAACAAGATAATGACAATGGAGCAACTGGTAATATTATAGAAGAAGTGTATAACACAAAAAATAATAAAGATACTAAATTAAATATTGGAGAACCGATTGATACTTCTGACATTTTAGCAAAATTAAAGAAAATGAAAGAAGATTTAGAAAAAGAAATTAAAGAAAAACATGAAAATGAA
>CAYVCM010000049.1:0-4225 GCA_964449925.1 uncultured Clostridium sp. | reverse complement strand
TATATTATTATAGAAATAGGTCAAGAAATGTACATATTAGATCAGCATGCAGCACATGAAAGAATCATGTATGAAAAAGTGAAAGAAAATTATTATAGTGATTCAAGTAAAGATTCTCAATTATTATTACTACCAGATGTAATCACATTAACACATAAAGAGATGGATATAGCAAAAGACAATATGGATATGTTTAAAAAAGCAGGATTTATGTTAGAAGAATTCGGAGAAAATACGATTAAATTAACAGGCGTTCCAACTGTTTGTATTGATTTAGATACAAAAGAATTATTCTTAGAGACATTAGATGAAATCAACACAGTTGCAAGAACTGCAAAACAAGAGAAAGAAGAAAAATTTATTGCAACAGTAGCATGTAAAGCAGCAGTAAAAGCTAATATGGCATTAGATGAAAAAGAAGTAGAAAGTCTAATGGACAAATTGTTATCTTTACCAAATCCATTTACTTGTCCACATGGTAGACCAACAGCTATAAAGATGACAAAATACGATATTGAAAGAAAATTTGCAAGAAAATAAAATAGAAAAAATATAATATAATATAAAAATAAATAAAGGAAGGAGTGTATGATATATTTAAGTCATTAAATATATCATACAAGACAAAGATGACTTTTATTATAATAGGTGCTATTTTGATATTTATAGTTAGTATTATTTGGGTATGGCACAATTTAGGAAATATTGAAATACCAAGAAAAATTGCTTTTATATTAATAGGAATGCTAATAACTTATCTTATAACTATATGCTTATACAATTTATCAAGTTCAAGTATAACATATCCAAGTGAAGAAACAAAACAAGCAGTATCTAATGTTTTAATTGCTATTTTTACAGGAGTAAATAGTTTGATATTATTGCCTTTTGCAGCCAATATATTTGATAAAATACTAGAAGAAGAAATTGAAAAAGAACAAGCAAAAATAAGAATTATCATATTAGTAATAATATTTGTAATATGTATTTTTGCAGAAAAAGGATATATGAAAAGTACACAAGAAGGAATTATAAATATATATAATGAGGTGCAAAATGCAGAAGAATAAAGTAATTGTTATATGTGGACCAACAGCATCTGGAAAAACAGCATTATCAATTGAATTAGCAAAACAAATAAATGGTGAGATTATATCTTGTGATTCTATGCAAATATATGAAGATATGAACATCGGAACAGCTAAACCAACAACTGAAGAAATGCAAGGCATAAAACATTATCTTATAGGATATGTTTCACCAGAAAAAAGATATAGTGTAGCAGATTATAAAAAAGATGCAAAAAATGCCATAAAAGAAATAATACAAAAAGGTAAAATGCCAATTATTGTTGGTGGTACAGGGCTATATTTAGATAGCTTAATCTATGAGATTGAATATCAAGACATACAATTAGATGAAATTTATAGAAATAAATTAGAAAAAGAAGTAGAAGAAAAGGGATTAGAAGAAATATATAATAAAGCAAAACAAATTGATGCAAAAGCCATGGAAAAAATTAGTCCAAATGACAAAAAAAGAATATTAAGAATATTAGAAATTTATCATGCTACAGGAAAAACAAAAACAGAACAAGAAATTGAATCTAGAAAAAAAGAAGTAGAATATAATTATCAAGTATATGCATTAAACTGGGATAGGCAAAAACTATATGATAGAATAAATAAAAGAGTGGATATGATGATATCACAAGGACTAATAGAAGAAGTAAAACAAATATTAAATAAATATGATACATTTCCAACTGCAATGCAAGGACTAGGATATAAAGAAGTTGTAGAATATATAAATGGAATACTAACAAAAGAAGAAATGATTGAAAAAATCAAGCAAGAAACGAGAAGATATGCCAAAAGGCAATTAACATGGTTTAGAAAAAATAAGCAAACAATTTGGTTAAACGGAGAAGACACAATACAAAAGAATATAGATATCATTTTAAAAAATATGTAAGAAACTTAAACTTGTTGTATAAAAAATGAAAGGAATGATTATAAAATTGGATCAACAAGAAAATTTCAAAGAAAAACAAAAAGAAGAAAGACGCACTAAAAGAAAAAAGAAGTTTAGTAAGAAAATAATTATATATATTGCAATTCTTCTAGTTGGTGTATATATTGTATATACAATATATCTACTAGTCATGCAACCAACAGATATTTTCACATTAGAAGAAGGAACCTTATCCATGGAAGAAACAGACATTGGATATATTATTAGAGATGAGGAAGTTATACAAGGAGAAAATTACAAAAATGGAATGGAAAAGATTAAGTCAGAAGGAGAAAAGGTTGCAGTTAATGAAGCAGTATTTCGATATTATACACAAAATGAGGAAGAATTAGAGGAAAAGATAGCACAATTAGATGTAGAAATACAAGAAGCGATGGAAAATGAAACAGACCTATTTACTAGTGATATGAAATCTTTAGAGACACAAATTGAACAAAAATTATTAGAAATAAGTACAGTTACTGATACAACACAATTAGAGGAATATAAAAAAGAAATTGATGAATTAATAACAAAAAAAGCAAATATTGCAGGAGAATTAAGTCCACAGGGCTCATATCTAAAAGAATTAATTGAAGAAAGAAGAACCTATGAAAATGAGCTAAACTCAGGAGCAGAATATGTTACTTCAAGCAAAAGTGGAGTAATATCATACAAAGTAGATGGATTAGAAGATGTATTAAAACCAACAGAAGAATGTTTTTCTACATTAACAAAAGAATATTTAGAAAATTTAGATTTAAGTACAGGAAAAATTATACCATCAAGTGATGAGAGTGGAAAAATAATTGATAACACATATTGTTATATAGCAACAATTAGTGATAGTGAAGAAGCCCAAAATGCTGAAGTAGGAGATGATGTTACTGTTAGGTTGCCAAGTGGTACAGAAGTTTCAGCAGAAATTACATACATTTTGGAAGAAGATGATGATGAAAGAGTTTTAATACTATTGATAAATAAGGGCGTTGAAGAACTAATTAGTTATCGAAAAATTTCATTTGATTTAATTTGGTGGAGTGATACTGGATTAAAAGTACCAAATCAAGCAATTGTTAAAGATGGTGATTTAGCTTATGTTGTAAGGAATAGAGCAGGATATTTGAATAAATTACTAGTAAAAGTAACAAGAGAAGGAGAAAAATATTCTATTGTAGAAGCATATGATACAGAAGAATTAATAGAATTAGGTTTTTCAAATGAAGAAATTTCATCTTACAAAAAAATTAGTTTATATGATGAGGTAGTATTAAATCCAGATCTGTCAAAAGTAGAAGACTAATATTACAATTATATTACAAAAATATTAAAATAATATTACATTTTGAAAAACTATTGACAATAGCAAAAAAAAAGTAGATACTTAGTACAAACGAATACAAATGAAGTTATTTAGGAGGTTTTTTTATGTCAGGAGCATTAATGGATAAAGTTTGGGGACTATTTGGAATGGACTCAGCTGAGCCAGAAGAATATGAAGATGAAGACATTTATGAATATGAAGATGAACAAGATGAAGAAGAAGATAAAAAAATATTTGGTAGAAAAAACAATAATAAAGTTGTTAATATGCAACAAAGTCAACCAAATGCAATAAAAATGGTTATTTCTCAACCAACAGCATTTGAACAATCAGACGAAATTTGTAGTTTTCTTAAAGAAAGAAAATCAGTTATTGTAAATTTAGAATATGTTAATAAAGATGTAGCAAGAAGAATTGTTGACTTTATTAGTGGTGGAGTATATGCATTAGATGGATATATTCAAAAAGTATCTAATTCTATATTCCTAGTAGCACCATCAAATTACGAAATTACAAATGAAATGGCTAGAGAAGAGATAAGAAGTAAATTATCTGTTTCATGGTTAAAGAATAATGGAATCAACTAATTAAAACAAAAATATCAAAGGGGTCTTTGTGCCTGTTAGAAGGAGGAAATATGATTACACCACTAGATATTGAAAATAAAAAATTTTCTAAACAAATGATGAATGGTTATAGTGTTGAAGAAGTAGATGATTTTTTAGATGATTTAACAGCAGACTATGGAAAAAATTATAAAGAAATAGCAGAACTAAGAACACAGGTCGAAGAGCTAAACAAAAGTTTAGAGCATTATAAAACAATTGAATCAACTTTGCAAAATACATTAGTTATGGCACAATCAACAGCAGAAGATATAAAAAATGT
>CAYVCM010000048.1:0-12142 GCA_964449925.1 uncultured Clostridium sp. | reverse complement strand
CATAAGAAATATGGCAAATAAAATAGCTTAAGAATATTCAATGATTTATATAAAATATTCTTAAGCTATTTTTGCTTAGAGAAGTTGTTCAAAAATACATATTAATACTACATTCATTAATACTACACTGGTAATTTTCATAGGTAATAACATAATTGTCCTAATATTCCGTTATGACTATTTTTTTAATTTAGCCAACATTTTGTAATTTATTATCTTCTTTTCTAATATTTAAAATATTGAATTTATAATATATAGTTATTTCTTTATTCTCTGATATTTCTATCTTATCTACTAAAGATACAAGCATTGTTCTTGTTATTTCTTTCATATTTACGAAATATTTAACAAGTTTATCAATATCTACTGATGAATCTTCTTTTTCTTCTAATTCTTTTAATTGTTTTATTCTTTCTTCTGTTTTCTATTTGTTTTGAATAAAGTCTTGAAAAATCTTCATCTTCAAATAGTCCACTATATTTATCTTCGTATAACTTGTCTATTCTCTTGTTTATATCTTTAATTTTCTTTTCTAAAATAAGAATTTCATTTTTAACATTAAACTTATCTTTGATTATCTTGTCTTTTGATGTTTTTGCGATTGTAGTATATTTTTCTTCACTTAAAAATTCTTTGCACCTTTTCTTAATTTGTTCAATTACAAAGTTTGTTACTTTTTCTAAATTATTACTATGAGGTGTGCATAAGCCTAAATGTGTATTTGTTGCATAAGTATTACATCTTAAATAAAATGTTAAAAAATAAATTGGTCAGACGCGTCTGACCAATTTATTTTTTAATTATTTTCTTCTTCATTTTCATCTATATCTATATGCAAATTCAAATCTTCTTCTGTTGGTAATGCTTCCATAATATCTTTTGGTAATATATTTGAAACTTCATAAGAACTTACTCCAATAGGTTTATTTATATCTCTTAAAGAATACTCAACTGAAAACTTTTTCTTTTCTCTACATAAGATAATTCCAATACTTGGATTGTCACTTTCCGTTTTTAATAAGTCATCTACTGCTGATAGATAGAAATTTAATTTTCCAGCATATTCTGGCTTATATTGTGTATTTTTTAATTCTACAACTATATAACAATGTAATCTTGTATGATAAAAAAGCATATCAATGAAGTATTCGTCTCCATCTACTTCAATTCTATATTGATTTCCAACAAAACTAAAACCATTTCCAAGTTCCAATAAAACTGTTTTTATTCTTTCTACCATTGCATTTTCTAGTTCTGTTTCGATATAACTTTCTTTTAAATTAGATAAATCTAGTATATATGGATCTTTCATCATATCTCTTGCTAATTCACTTTGTGGAGCTTTTAATGTTCTTTTAAAATTGTTTGGCTTATCTCCTAATACTTGTCTCTTATAAAGATCACTTTTTATTTCAAAACCTAAAACATCATAAGACCATCCATTTAATTCTGTCTGTTCCATATACCATCGTCTTTGTTTTTCATCTTTGATTTTACTTAAAATAAGAATATTGTGCGACCATGGAATTTTTGCTGACAACACTTTCATTTTTTCATCTTTTTGACATTCCAAATAATATGTTCTCATATATTTTAAATTTGTAATTGAAAATCCCTTCATATTTGGAAAATCAACTTTAAGCCTAATTGAAAGGTTTTTAACAAATTTATTTCCCCATTTTGCATTATCTTCTATTATTTTTCCAATAGTATAGTATAAACTCAAAGTTCTAGCATTAGCACCTTTAAATATATCATATTGTGCATTTAATATTTCATATTTTATATCACTAAAAACTTTTTTGAACTCTTCATCTCGCATATTATTTTCTACTAACTCTTTATTACTCATTTTTGAATCCTCACTCACTTTATTTTTTCATAGTCCAACCCTAAAAATCCTGGACATGCATATGTCAATTCTAGTTTTCTATCTTTATTTTTAGCTTTAATAAAATCCAATAATTTTTTTAATTCTTTTTCATCTAATAGTAATTCCTTGTTTTCGTTGGCTCTTCCTATTGGATCCATTGAACCTAGTCTCCAAGAATCTAATCCTAATTCCAACATAATTTGATATAGTTCTTCTAATTGATTGATATTGTTTTTATGAAATACAGTTGTTACTTGTAAATGTTTAACAAAATTTGCTTTTTTTAGGTTTTTAATATTTTGAATTATTGTTTTATAAGAATTTACTCCTCGAAATTGATTATGTGTCTCTTCTAAACCATCAATACTAATTGATATTGTTTCCATATTTGCTTTTTTTAATTTTTGAATATTTTCTTCTGTTAGCAAAATACCATTTGTTGTCATTCCCCAACGAAAACCTAATTCATTTGTTGCATATTCCATGACTTCACATAAATCTTTTCTAACTAATGGCTCTCCTCCTGTTACATTAATTAGTATTTTACTAGCATCCATGTCATTTGCGATTTGCTTAAAAGCTGTTTTTATTTCTTCTGTTGTTAATTCCCCTTCATATTTTCTTTTTTCTGCACTGCTTCCACAATGTTTACAATTTGCATTGCAACTTAATGTACATTCCCAAAATAAGTCCATCAATGTATGGTTTTTTAGTTCTTGTTCTTTATATTTTTTTACAAATTTATTCTAATCTATAGTATACAAAATTGTCAAGATTTAACAAAATAAATTTAGAGACAGTGATACTTTTAGGGATGAAGCATCACTGTCTCTAAATTTATTTTGTAGAAATATGTATATTTTCAATTTCAGCATTTAACTCTCTAGAGATAATATTTTGTATTTGTGCAACTTGTTCTTGTTGCAACTCATCTGCTCCTACAATAACACTAATACTATCCCCATTCACAAAAATAATATTATTTTCAAAACCTTTTGTAGTAATTAAATTTTCACAAATCATAATACTATTTTTTGTATCATTTATATTTTGTATCTCTTCTGTTGCAGTTTGTTTTTGTGTCTCTGTACTATTACTACTGTTTAATATATTTTCATAACTTTCTATCATTTGAGAATACATAGTATCTCTTTCTAACTTTGATTTTGTAAAATACTCATCTGTTGTTACTGTTGCAGTTGTTTGAGTTGTTTCTTCATTTGTTGTATTTGTATCTGCTTCATTTGTTCCATCTTCTTCTGTTTGCTCTTCTATTTCATTTTCATCAACTGCTTCACTACTAACTAATGTAGCATCTCCAATATTTGCAATTTGCATATCATCATTTGCTTCTATTTCCATAGCTGTTTCTACTGATACTTGCTCTGCCGTATTTGTTGTATAATTTAAATAACCAGCAGTCACTAACATTAAGGCAATTACATAAATAATTACTTGATTCTTTTTTAATAATCCTTTCATTATTTTCATAGCTTTACCTTCCTTTCTTTTGAACATTCATCGTTCCATTTCAAAAACTTGTATCTTATGTGTTGCTAATCCTGTTACTGCTTCTACTGCTTGTATAATACTACTTTTTATTTCTGCATTTCCTGCTCCTGTTGCTGTGATGATAGCCCCTTCTATTTGTGGTTCTATTACTTTTTGTGTGATGATTGTTTTTTCTCCATCTATTTCTTCATATATGATTTCTTTTTGTGTGTCTGTTTCTTCTATAATTCTTGTTCCTCCTGATGTATCTGTTTCTTCTGTATTGCTAGTTTGAGTGCTTTCATTATACATGGGGACAATTTCACTTGATTCTGAATAGTTTATAAATACTTCTACATCTCCTACACCTTGAATTTTAGATAAAATATTTTCTAACTTTGTTTCTAATTCTTCTTCACTATTACTAGATGTTTCTACTGTGTCTGTTTCTACATTAGCTAATTGCTTTGAAGTATCATCTTCATTTTCTTCTTCATTATTGCTACTTTCTTCTCCATTCCATATAATATTCATAATTACAACTGTAATGATTAGTAATACGATGAAAAATATTAAGTTTTCTATTTTCTTTTTATTGTTTTTGTTCCCCTCTTCTGGATTGACTAATTCTTTTAATTTATCTTTAAACATGTTTCATCAACTCCATATTCTTCTGTTAAAAATTTTTTTATCTTTTGAATATCACTATTAGTTATTGTTTGCTCATTACTGTCTTCATCGTTTTCACTTTTGCTTGTACTTCCTACTGTTGTATTTACTGGTTTGATTTTTTGTATTTCTTCTACTAATTTATTTTCTATCGTTTCGTCTTGTTCTTGGCTATTTTCTTCTGCTTCAACTGTTAAAACAATTTCTTCTATATAATTTTCTTCGTTCTGACTAGATAGAGTGGCATATACATTACAGGTTATTACTTGATATCCTAATTCTTCTACTTTTTCAGTAATATCTTTTTCTAATTCTTCAATATAAATTTCTTCTATTGTACTATTCATAGATGTTTGATTTTCATTTGTTTGATTGGATTCATAGCTATCTATATATGCACTTAAATCATAACTACTCACATCTAATAAACTTTCATTACTTGCAAATGGTGATATTATATTAAATATGATATATATACCAAATATCATTCTTACATATTTTTTTGTTTTATTATTTGGTAATAGCATTTCTAGTATGGATATCACAATAAGTGCTAATCCAATACTTTTAGCCCAACTACTTAAAAACTCTATCATAACTTCCCCTATCTATACATCATTCCTGAATTGGATATTTTAACAACCAATGCTGTTCCTACAATCAGCATAACAGATATTGAACATAAAATAGCCAAAAGAATTTTATATACATCTCCTATTTCTTCTAATAAACTAGTGATATTTTTATCTGCAATTGGTTCACAAATTGCTGACATTATTTTATATGCAACTGTTAGAATTCCTAATTTTAGTATTGGTATAATACAAATTCCAATAGCAATAATAATACCTATTACACCAACTGCATTTTTTAAAATAATTCCACATCCTAAAACAGTATCTACTGCATCACCTAAAATTTTTCCTACAACAGGTATTGCTGAACTTACAATTGCTTTTGTTGTTTTTGCAGTTATACCATCTACACTACTTGAAAGTGTTCCCTCTAAAGAAATTACACCTACAAAAATAGTTAAAACTATACCAAAAAACCATACAACACCAGATTTTAATAGTTTAGAAATTTTATCTATTTGTACATTATCAGATATTTTGGATAAAACAATCAAACTCATAAATATAAGAACAATTGGAATAATAATTGTTTGAATAATATTACTTATAAAATTAATTAAGAATAATATAACTGGTTCTAATACTCCACTTGTAGTTATACTTCCTGTATATATCATTAGTGAAATTAATAATGGAATTAAGATATTCATAAATCCAATAAGATTGTTACAAGTATCTTTTACAACTTGTACAACATCGGAAAAATTCATCATAACAATTGTAACAATTAAAATATATTGTACATAATAGATAAGCTTTGAAATAGTATCATTTTCTAAGCTTTCACTTATAGATTTTAATACACTATGTATTATCACAATTGCTAATATACTTCCTAATACATTTAATCCATCTATAAGTTCTCCTCCTAGTAAACTGATAATTCTTTGAAATATTGTTTGATTATCTACTTCACCTGTTATTGCATTTTCTAAAATTTCGCTTATATCTATGTCTTCAAAAAATTCTCCTGCATATTCTTCTGCTTCATCAATAAAATCACTAATCCCAAATTCTTCTTGTTGTTCTTCTAAGGTTTCTTCACTATCTGCTAATGTAATAGGTGTTATTATATTAAAAAAAAGAATGAAAGTTGCAAATATATATATTATCTTTTTCACTTTTACTCCTCATCTTTTGTAGATTTTAAAGACAATTTTTGAATTTTGTTTTTCTATGTATTTTCAATTTTAAAAATTTTTTCGTAAATTCTAAGGCAAAATTTGTAAAATAATTTCTAGTAAACTAGATATAATTGGTATAGACATAGATATAATAACAATTTTACTTCCTAATTCAATTTTGCTAGCAATTGCTCCTTCTCCTGAATCTTTACATATACTTACTGCAAATTCTGCAAGAAAGGCTATTCCTGTTATTTTTAATAGTATAGATAAAAACTGACTATTTATATTGGCTTTTCCTGCAATAGACTGTATCAGATTTACAATTCCTGTTAGCTGATCTACTATAAGTAGTAGTATAAGTACTCCTGCTAATAAGCTAATGTAAATTGCAAATTCTGGTCTATATTGTTTTAACAATATAATAATTATTAATGCAATTAATCCTATTCCAATAATTTTAATAATTTCCATTGGCATGTCCTTTTAATTAGATTTTTACAAACCAAATATGGTTCTTACTGTGTCAAATAATTCGCTAATTTCCTTTATTACCATTGTTAAAACAATTACTAGACCTGCTAAAGTAGTCATCATTGCTTGGTCTTCTCTTCCTGCCCTTACTAGCACTTGATGTAAAACAGCCACTAGGATTCCTATTGCTGCTATTTTAAATAACAAATTAATATCCATGTTTTACCATATTCCTTTCTATCGCCAATTATTAAAATTTGACATAGTATTTTTCTAAATTAAAATAATAATGATAGCAAGTCCTATTGTTGTTCCAAGCTTACTATATAATTTTTCATTTTTGCTTTTTTCCTCACCGTGCTTCTTTTATTTGTTTTTCTAAAAATTCGCCTGTTATTTCTATTTGACTTGTTTGTCCTTCTACATCTGTTTGCCCTAGCATTTTTGAAAGCATTAATAATACATCTTTGTCCTCTTTTGTAAGATTTGTATCACTTTCTTGTATTGCTTTTTCCCAAGCTTCTCCTGCACTTATTTTTTCCATGTATTTTCCGTGCTTTTTCAAATATTTGCCCTATGTTGGATTTTGTTTTTTTCGATATTTCTTTAAAAATTTCTGGGATTGGTTCATATGTAAATTTAATTTTTGATTTAAAAACATTTAAGATATTTTTTACTTCTTCTAATTCTTCTAATCTATATACATATTTTTTTGATATTAATTTTCCGATTAAAGTTGATGCTATAAAAATGAATAATAACATAAAATATTTTACTATTTGCATAAAATCTTGTCCTTTTTTAGTAAACTTTATATATTATATTCATATATAATTCTTTTAGAACTAAATAAAAATAATTTTTTCAATAATTTTATTTTCAATTAATTTTTTAATATTTCTGTTTGCATTAACATCCTCTATTGTTTTACCATGCATAGTAAATATTCCTTTTACACCAGATAACATGGCTTCTTCTATTGCTTGTATATCTTCAACACTTCCAATTTCATCACAAGCTATAATCTCTGGAGCCATAGTTCTAATTAGTATTTTTATTCCTTTTGGTTTTGAAACATTATCAATAATATCTGTTCTTATACCTACATCATTTTGAGGAACACCTCTGTACATAGCCGCTATTTCTCCTCTTTCATCTACAACTCCACAAGTTTTTCCTTTAAAATTTATTCCATTTATCCCATTACTTAAATTTTTGATTAAATCTCTTAGAATTGTTGTTTTTCCTTTTCCTGGTGGAGAAACAATTAATGTATTAAAAATTGTTTGATTTTTTGTATCTATAACTTGTCCTATGACTCTATTACTACAATTTGGTACTTCTCTGGCAATCCTAAAATTTAAACTGGTTATATATTTTATATTTATAATTTCACCATTTTCTACAACTGCCGTTCCTGTAATTCCTACTCTATGTCCTCCTCTTATAGTTATATATCCTTCGCATAATTGTTTTTTGTAAGCATAAATTGAATTTTCACATAATCTTTCAACTATTTGTAAAATTTCGTTTTGCGTAATTTTATATTCTACAATTAATTCATTGTTTCTTAATTTTAAAATTAATGGTCTGTCTATTCTAATTCTTATTTCTTGCAATTCTTCTTTTATTTTATTATTTGAAATGATTGTGTTGTATAAGATATTGGATAAATTCATTGGAAAAAATTTGACTATTTCTAAAAGTTTTTCCATTTGCTCTCCTTTTTATATGAATATTTAGATTTTTATATCTGGTTCTACCTATAAACCTTTACATGATTATATATATTCTTTTATTATGATTTTATGACAAAAAAACATTACCAACACCTTTTTTAGATGGATACAAGGATTATCACTTATCTTTAAATTCTAACAGATATAAAAAAATGAAACAATTTTGTGTATCTAAATTTGAGTATAGAAATTGTTTCATTTTTTTATATTATATATAATAGCTCAGGCAGGTAGAAAACGATTGAAGTATTTATTTAAAAAGTTGTCAGTTATTTTTAGCGTTTATTTATAACTGCTCTATATATAAGTCCTGTACTGATATCTTTTTCAAATTCTACCCTATAATCATCATCCACATCAATCTCACTTTTCAAAAGAGTTATATTTTGTTCTGTTGCTTCGTATTCTTCTCCATCAAAATTAATTTCTTCTATCTTATTAGTTTCTTCTGTTTCATTACTATTTTGAATAGTAGTTAATAATCCTTTTACAGTTGCACCTTTTGTATTTGTACTTTCATATAATTCAAATTTTGCATTAAAAGTTGTAACTGTTTCCTCATCCAATTCTTGTGTTGATTGATAATTAGCAGATAAGAATGTTGGAATTAAATATTTAATTGGATTATCATCTTCAGAAACACCAAGTTCTTCCATTTGAAGTTGATTTACTTCTGTTAATCTTTCTTCAATTGTATTCATTAAATTACTAATATATTCATTGTCGTTATCATTTAAAACAACTGCATTATCATCTGTCAAATCTTCTATTGTCACACTATCAACAAATTGTACTGTATTCATAAATGTATATGTATAATTACCTGTTTTTTCTTGTGATGTACTTGTTTCTTCTTGTTCAGATGTTGTCTCTTCTGTATCTTCAGGTTCTTCAATGATTTCTCCTGTGTTATCAATTACAAATCTATCTCCTGTACTAATGAATGTAATATTAAATGTTGTATCTGTTTCTGTTTGTAATCTCATATCTGTATAAATAGCATTTTCGCCAGTTGTTAATTCTTCTTCTACATCTTCATCAGTAATCTCAGTACCATCTTCTCCTTCTGCTATTTTGTTTGCTTTAACAGTTGTTATTAATGATTGTATATACTCTTGCTCTTCTGCAAGTGTTAATTCTGTTTCTGTATCAGTTCCCTCTTCTGTATCTGTTTCTGTCTCTAATGTTTCTATTTGTTCAGTTTCATTACTTTCTTCATATGGACAATCTAATGTTAATTCATATGTTTCTTTTACATTATCTGTATCTAATCCAGTATATTTTGCAGTTAATACAGCATCAATGTCATTTTCTGTCAACTCTAATGACACTGTATATGTTAATTCTTGACTATTTGCTTCCTTTTCAATTGTTAGTGTATTCCCTGCTATTTCAGCATCTAATTTACTAAGACTTCCATCTTGCTCATATACATTTATTTCTATATTTCCTGTTATACTTAAATCTGATATATTGTCTATCAACTCTTCTATGTAACTTTCATCTAGTTCTATTTCTAGACCTATTGCATTAATTGCATCATTTATTTTATTGGTTGTTGCAGTGTCTGTTTTTAAGGTTTCTAAAATTTGCGTTACTAAATCTTTAAATTCTTCTCCTGCCAAAGTTAAACGATAACCTGTTAAATTCCCTTCTACAAAAGTAGAAAATTTACTATCATCTAGATTACTTAAAATATTATCAAAATATGTTGTTTTTGCACTTTGTATGTCTTCGAAAGAAACATCCAGATTTTGTAGTTGGACAAATTGGTTTAAGTTATTAAATCCAGAGATTTCCTCATCTGTTTTAATAGCTATAAATTTACTGCTTATATATTGTGTTTGTATACCAGCTACATTAGTTGTTTTCCTATATGTAAATGGAAAATTTACATTATCTGAATAATTTAAACTTACTTCTTGTTCCATTTTATCATTTGCTTTGTCTGCCTTTCCAGTAAATGTAACATTAAAGTCATTTGCTAATTCTGTTTCTTCTTCTAAATCTGATATAGATACATCAAATGTAATGTCTCCACTATTTTCATATGCTGTACTTTGCTTTTTTTGGAAATATTGAATTAATTGATTTTCAATAAATCCATCTTCAGTTTGTGTAATTTGTGAGGTGTATTTAAAAAATAATTCTTTATTAGATTTAAACATGTCTGTAAAAAAATATATATATGCTATTATTCCTACTAGAAGTAGTATAATAATTAATATGATTAATGTTATAATTATCCCTTTAGTTTTCTTTTGTTTCATAAGGCACCTCCGTTTTGAGCAAATTGCTCTTAATTTTTATATATTTAAAAATTATATATAACCAAATTATATTTTATTCTTCCCAATTGTGATAAATGTTTGCAACATCGTCTAAGTCTTCTAATCTTTCAATTAATCTTTCCATTTTTTCTGTACCTTTTTCATCTAATTTTACTGTTGTTGTTGGTACCATTTGTACTTCTGCCTCTAAAAATGTTAATCCTTCTTCTTCTAATTTTTCACGAACAGTTGTAAAATCTGCTGGTTCTGTTGTAATTTCATATACTTCATCTCCTGCCACAAAATCTTCTGCACCAGCTTCTAATGCTAACATCATTAAATCATCTTCACTCATAGAAGTTGAAGCTTTTTCAATAACTATAACACCTTTTTTGTTAAACATATATGATACACAACCTGTTGTTCCTAAGTTTCCACCAGCTTTGTCAAATACATGTCTAACATCTGCTGCTGTTCTATTTTTATTGTCTGTTGATGCTTCTACAATAACTGCTACTCCGTTTGGTCCATAACCTTCATATGTAATTTCTTCATAATTTTCGTTACTTGTAGATGCTTTTTTTATTGCATTATTTATTGTATCATTTGGCATATTTGCTGCTTTACATTTTGCAATTACATTTTTTAATTTTGAGTTTCCGGCAGGGTCTGGTCCACCTTCTTTTACGGCAATTAATAATTCTCTTCCTAATTTTGTGAATATTTTTCCTCTTGCTGCATCTGCTTTTCCTTTTTTGGCTTGTATATTATGCCATTTTGAGTGTCCTGACATTTTAATTCCTCCTTTATTTTACTATATATCTATCTAATTACACTTTAGTAATTTTTATTTCTAGGACATTTTATCATAATTTTTCTGTTTTGTGTAGTATTTTCTAAAATATTAAAAGAAAATTATTTCTTGCACTACCTATTACCATGCAAAATAATTTTCTTAAACTCTTTCATTGCTTAAAAATATTCGTCTTTTTAAAAGTTAATTGTTGAATTTTTTAAATTATAGTTTCCCTTACATTACTGTAGATTTTTATTTTTTTACCTCAAATGTTCGTATCTCACAATTTTTTAAAACTAAACCTTTCATTACTCCTTCTTCATTCGCTCCATTAAAATATCCGTTTATAGCTCTTGTTACACCACCATGTGTAACTAGTAAGATATTTTTTCCTGTATAATTTTCTTTTAATTCATCCATTAATTTCCATACCCTATTACATAGGTCTTGGATAGTTTCTACTCCTTTATATTGTTTATTTAAATTGTAATTATCTAATATATTTGAAAACCAATTTTCATCATTTATTTCTTCTTTTGTTTTTCCTTCAAATTCTCCAAATCCTCTTTCTTCTAATGCTTTGTTATATATAATTGGAACTTTTTTTGTTTCACTTATAATTTCTGCCGTTTTTTTAGCTCTTTTTAAAGGAGATGATATAATTATATCTATTGGGTAATTTTTTAAAATTTCTCCTGCTTCTTTTGCTTGTTCAATGCCTTTTTCATTTAATTCAATATCTGTTTTTCCCTGAACTCTACCTTCTTTATTCCAATTAGTTTGCCCATGTCTAATAATATAAAACTTCATATAAACTTCCCTTTCTTTTTTAATTCATTCCTTTTAATAATGGTATAATGTCTGTTAAAGATTCTAATTTTGCGTATACAAGATTTTCTATTTCTTCTGAAGGTTTTTCTAAATCTGGTATCATGATAGGTTTCATTCCCGCTTTATGTATAGATAAAACTCCATTTGCAGTATCTTCTACACCTATACATTCTTCTTTAGATAAGTTTAACTTTTCCATACATTTTAAATAGATTTCTGGGTTTGGTTTTCCGTTTACTT
>CAYVCM010000047.1:0-12361 GCA_964449925.1 uncultured Clostridium sp. | reverse complement strand
GAGCAATTTCTCTACAAGTTTTACCATCTTTATATATAAATTGACAATATTTTTCGCTGTTCCTAGTTGATGGAATAAAATATTTGCCACAATTTTCACATTTTTTTATAGGTAAGGAAGAATGTTCAACAAACTCTCTTAATACTAAAAATAAAAGTGTACTAAAATTATTGCTAGAATAAAATTTTGACGATTTTACTCTTTCTAATCTTTTTTCTTTATCTACTCTTCTTACCAATTCGTCAAAATTTATTGTTATACAAAATTCATTATTTTTTACATAGCTATCACAATCCTTTAATTTATCAAAATTTATTACCGTAGGTAATGAATGAAATGCATCGTCCTCACATTTTTCTGAAAAATATGAAAGTGCTAGTGGATAATAACCGTATTATTTCATCACCAGGATCGAAAAAAATATTATTTTCTTCATCACTAAAAATTGATAAATTTACAGGCTTAAGAACATATTCTGATAAATCATAAAATAATGTATATGCATACAATTTATAATAATTTGAATATTTTTTATATTTTTCATCAAAATAGATATAATATACTATTTCTTTATATTTTTTTTGAATGTAAATTAAATCTTCTTTATTATAATTATAAATTTTTGAAATTTCACTTAAAAACTCTTCTCCAACATATTCTTCTTTATTTAACATTGAAGTTTCTCCTTTAAAAGCGAAAATTGAAAAACCATAATATTTAAAAAAACCATTAAAAGCTGATTCGAAATTTGAAAAATCAGTATTTAAAAATCTTATTAAATATAGCCCAAATTGTTCTTTTTTCATACTATATAATCCTTCACAAAACGGTTCATATTCAATAAACCTAAATATTTTTTTTAACTTCCCCGTCTCTTTCTCTTTTATGTTAAAAGTATAACTTATATCTGTTGGATATTGTGTTATAAGATTTCCTTTACTGTCGTAATAATAAGTTTCAGTATCTTTTTGCTTATTTATTTGTTCCATTTCTTCTTCAGTAAAATCTGAAGTAATATCTCTCAAATCATAATCTCCAAAAATACTATTGTTCACATAATAATATCTTGCGGAATAAAAGTGTTCTATTCTATTTTCAAAATCAAACCTAATTAAGAACTCATCTCCTTTAAATTTTTTTATGTTCATTACAATCTCCCCTCTCTTTTGGCAATTTTAAATTTTTTTTTAAAATTGTCTTGACTTTTTTAAAAAAATAGTTTATTATAATCATGTACAATTTAAGATATTATTTTTAAATTGTCTATGACTACAATATAATATATTCTAAAAAAAATGTCAATATTTTTTAGAAAGAAAGGAGAAAAATAATTATGGGAGAAACAGAAGAATTAATTAGACAACTAAAAAAGCTAAATAAAAATTTAGTAAATAGTCAAGAAATCACAATTTTAAAAGTTAGTGATGTTGCACAAATATTAAAAATCAATAAAAATCAAGCTACTAAACTATTTAAGCGACCAGACTTTCCAGCTCTAACAAATTGTGGAGACAACAAAATAGAAAAAACTGCTTTATATAATTGGCTACAAACTAGACATGCAGATAATGAGTCTATAAATTATGAAGATGAGGAGGAACTTTAATATGGAGAATATAGTTGAATTAGCTTTTAATAAACGCTCAGAAGAAATTATCTTATCTAAGGAGAAACAGGAAAGAATACTAGGAGATAAAAAAATATACTTACAAGATATTATTAATAAGATTGATAATCCTGATATTCAAAATAATTTATTAAAATATGAAGAACAACAAAATGCGATGGATACAGTCTATTCAAAACTATTTTATAAAGCTGGATTTCAAGATGGATTAAGCATTAAGCAAAAAGAAAAATAGTCTTGCGTGCCTAATTTAAGACTATTTTTCAAAAACTAACCAGCACTATAATCATGCCTATCAATATATTAACATAATTTTTAAAAAGAGTCAATAAAATTAATTTTAAGTTAAAGTTGAAATAATTTTAATTTGAGTTGGAATATTTCAATAATATAAAAATGAAAGGAGTATTTTATATGAGAAAAAAATCTTTTATATTCTATCTAGATTATCAGGAACAACTTAATTTACTAACAGATAATCAAATAGGAAAACTAATACGTGCAATATTTAAATATGAGAAAAGTTCAGAAATAATGGAATTAGATGAAGTCACTAAAATGGCATTTTCTTTTATTAAACTACAATTAGATAGAGACAGAGAAAAATATATCGAAAAATGTGCAATTAATAGAGAAAATGGCAAAAAAGGTGGTAGACCCAAAAAACAAAAAGATACTAAAATAAGCGAAGGGATTTTTGAAGAAGCAAAAAAAGCCGATAATGATAATAAAGATGATATTGAAAGTGATAAAGAAAATAATCTATATAGGTCAAACCAGAGTGGGTCAAAGGGGCAAAATGACCCTAATAACCTCAATGGAGAGAATCAAATTTGCAAAGGTTCATCTAAAGATGACCCATATAGAGAAGGTCAAACCTCTTTGGCTGGGGAAGAGAATAGTCCAAAGACAGAGACAAAAAGTAGTTTAAAGGTAGATTCCCCTAGCCAAAACGAATATATAAAGAATGATATAGAAATAGCTTTTGAGGAAATTTGGGTGCATTATCCTAATAAGGTCAAAAAAGCAAAAGCTTTTAAATACTATAAAGATTGGCTAAATGGAAAAGAATATATGGATAAAAAAATAAAGCTAACCCATGAAGAAATGTTAATAGCAACGATAATATATGCTATCAGATGTAAATTAGAAAAAAAGAATAAAAAATATATCCAACAAGGTAGTACATTTTTTAATTTAAGTATATGTGACATGGTTATGGAATTTAGAGAACTGTCAGAAGAAGAAAAAGAAAAAACATTAAATGTAGTTAGAAACAAATTAAAAAAGAAAGAGGTAGAGAATAATGAAACAAAATCAAATAAACAAAAATAATCAAGAACCATTATATTATTGGTTTAATGAATATGAATATAAAAGAGGCAGAGAAAGAGTTTTGTCAGGAATAGAAGAATTAGATTATGACTGTTCAGGCTTTGAAATGGGTTGTATTACAATCTGGACAGGTTTTACAAATGCAGGTAAAACAACTGTAATGACAATGCTTGCAAAAAAAGCTATAGAGCAAGGAGAAAGAGTATTTTTCTTTAATGGTGAACAAACAAAAGATGATTTTAAAAATAATTTATATATACAATCATCAAACAAGAAAGAAATACAAGATGTGCAATTTAAAGATACACGAATTTTTGATAATTATGTTGTGGAGGAACAAGTAGCCAGATTAGAAAAAGACTTTGGACAAATGATTTGTATATATAACAACAATACTAGCAAAGATGTTGATACTCTTCTAACAGCTATGAAAACTTTAAGAGAGAAAGAAAAAATAAAAGTATTTTTCTTAGATAATTTTATGCAAATAGATACAAAAACTTCAGACACATTTCAAGAACAAACAAGGATTATGGAAAAATTAAGAACATTTGCAGTAAATTATAAAGTTCATATCCATTTAGTAGCACACCCAAGAAAGACCGAAAAATTTCAAGTAAGATTAGATTTATTTGATATTGCAGGATCAAGTAATTTAATTAATAAAGCTTATAACATTATTTCTATCTTAAGAGTTGATATGCTAAAAAAAGTAAAAAAAGAATGGGAAAAAATATCAAAAGAACTTATAGAAGAAGGTTTTGATATTAATAATACCGATACAATATTAGAAATTTTAAAGACAAAAGGAAAGAGATGTGGTTTAGTAGGTCTAAAGTATGATAAAGATTTAAAAACTTATATTGAAGCACCTCGTTTAACACAAGAGCAGAAATTCAAATATCAAAATAAAAAAGAACAAGAAATCGAATATAAGAATTTAAAAATGTTTCAATAGCAAACGAGAAGGAGATAGAAAGTGATGATGAATTTGAATGTTGAAGTTAATGAAGAAACTAAATTGTCAAATATTGATAAAGAATTATATTCTTTTGGAAAATATTTGAAATATCGCAGAAAAGGGTTAATAACTAATGGAAATTATAACTGGCTAATTATTGACCCAACTTTAATGAATCATAAAAAACTAGTAGAACAAATAGAAAAATATATTAAATTTGATAATATGTTAGTCAATGTTATTAGAGATATAGATTATTATAACTCAAAAAATGAATTTTCTGAAATTAATTTAATAGCAGGAATTAAAGAAGAAGTAAGTCCTTCATTTAGAAGCTTAAAATCTTACAAAGCTGTTAATATTATTGTTATTAGTCGATTGATACCTGATGTTGCAAAAACTAAATTTGGTAAATATTGTACCTTTATAGCTGATTTTTCAGAAGAAAAATTTGTAAAAATAAATTCAACAGATTTAATTAATAATATAGCAGAAAATAATTTTGTGATAAAAAATAAGAAAATTGTTGATAATTTAGTGAACTTAGATAGTTTTGAAACAGATAAAATTTTAGCTAAAGCAGAAATTTCTGCTTTAAATAATAAAACTACTGAGCTTGATAATTATATTGATTTTAAAAACTCTAAAAAATTAAATAATTACCTGAAAGAACTAAATCAGTTGATTGGACAAGATAAAGCTAAAAAGACACTTCTTGAAATTATTAATTATTTAAAGATTTCTAAGAAACGTGATGATATACCTTGCCTTAATATGTGTTTTTTAGGCGAACCTGGTACTCGGAAAAACAACTGTTGCAAGAATTGTAGGACATATTTTATCTGAATTAAAAATATTAGGAACAAATGCACCTTTTATAGAAACTAGTAGAGAACAGTTAGTTGGACGATACATAGGACAAACTGAATCAAATGTTTTAGAAACAGTTAATAATGCAATTGGTGGTGTTTTATTTATAGATGAAGCTTATAGTTTAACTTCTGATTCATCTAAAAATGATTTTGGTAATAGGGCTTTAGATGTTCTTGTAAATCAACTTGAAATCCATAAAAACAATTTGTGTGTAATCTTTGCTGGGTATCATGATATAATGCTAGACTTTTTGAAAGTTAATCCCGGTTTAGATTCTAGGATACCTTTTAAGATTGAATTTGATAATTATTCAGAAGATGAATTATATATGATTTTAAAAAGTTTTATAAAAAAAACAAACTTAAGACTACAAAATGGATCTAAAAAATTATTATTAGAACATTTTAAAAAGGCAAAAAATAACAAAGATTTTGGAAATGGAAGATATGTAAGAAACTTTATTGAAAGATTAAAGATTAAACAAGCTAATCGAATTGTTAACGAAAAAAATAGTGATATTAATCTTATAACTAAAACTGACATAGAAAATACTATCGAAGATATGAAAAAACTAGGAAAACGACGCATGAAAATCGGTTTTTAGCCATTTTAAACATAAGTTAGTATAAAGAGTTATTATCTATTTAATTTAACACTTGAGTTTGCATTTAAAAGACAAGAAATATGTTAAAAGATTATTATCGATTAAATGGGTTAGGAAAACCCTTTAGTAAAATTATTTTTAAATTAACTTCAAAATTGAGGCAAGAATACACTGGGTGAGTTTTAGGAAGGAGACTATTATGAAAAGACAAAAAATAAAAAGAACAATTTATATAAACGAAAAATTAAATAAACAAATTTATGAGTACATCATTAATTTTTCAAAAGATTCTATTAAAATTCCAAAATATAGCGATGTAATTGAAAAAGCTCTTAATAAATTTTTCCAAAACATAAATTCAGAATTAATAGAAGAACAAGCATTAAGAAAAATATGGAGAGAAGAAAATGAAAAACTTATAAGCCAACTTAACAAAAAAAATATAAACATGAATAAAGCACTATATTCTACACAATTTATATTAATAGAATTAATAAAATCTTTTCTAAATGATGATGATATAGTTATTTTTAACGACATAATAGATGAAGCCAATAGTAGAGGTTACGAACAATATAAATTAACAAATCAAAAAATAAATGACAGTTATAAAAACAATTAAATTTTGGATAAAACTCACCCAGGTGTATTATTACGGCAAAATCAAAGCATAAAAATGTAAAAAAATTATACTAGAGGACTTGCCCCTCTAAGCGTTGAGGTCGTCACCAATGTGCGACTATCCTGCCTTTAATAAAATATATCAATAATTAATATAAAAATATATAAAAGAAAGGACAATAAAAATGGAAACAAAAAATAGACGAGCTAATGGCGAAGGTTCATTAAGATTCGATGAAAAATCTAATCGTTGGATTGCGACAATTACATTTAATAAAAAAAGGAAAGCTTTCTATGGTAGAACAAAACAAGAAGCAATTAATAAAAGAGAATTATTTAAATCTTCTGGTGGAAAAATTAGCAAAAGTATAACATTAAAAAATGCAATAAAAAATGTAATTGATGATAAACTAAAAAATGGCAAAATACAAGAAAATACATATTATACTAATATTTGTACTTTGCGTACTATTTCTCAATATGAATTAGCAAATAAGAATATTGATGAAATTACTAAAGAAGACATTAAAAATTTTTTGACTGAACTTAGTAAATATTCCAACTCAACTATAAAAAAGATTTATGGAGAACTAAATTATGCAATGGATTATGGTGTTGAAAATGGAATAATTCCATATAATCTTATTAAAAATAATTCATCAATTTACAAACCTAAATCCGAAGGTAAAAATGAAAAAATAGTAGCATTAGAATTTGATCAACAACAGAAATTAATAGAAACTATTAAAAAACATCCGAATAAATATCAAGATATTTGGTTACTAGCAATGTATACTGGTTGTAGAATTGGTGAAATAATGGCACTAAAAAAAGAAAATATTAATTTAAAAACAAAAGAAATTAAAATAGAAAGAACAATAACTAGATCAAAAAATGGCAAAGAAAAAATAGGTAAAATCACAAAGACATTAACTAGCGTAAGGTATGTTCCAATTACTGATAAAGTTTTAGAATCTATTCAAAATCTATTAACAAAATCAAAAAAATCTGATTTGCTAATTTCTAAATCTGATTTAATAGGCGATTTTATGAGTCCTAAATGTCCATATGGAGCTTTAAAAAGATATATAGAAAAATACCAAATAGCCCCCAAATGTACTATGCATATGTTAAGACATACTTTCGCAACACGCTCATTTGAGGCTGGTGTTCCACCTAAAGTGGTTCAACATTTATTAGGACATAAGAGCATTCAAACAACATTAGATACATATACCGATATATTAAAAAGATATGAAAATAAATATTTAGATAAAATTGAGGATATTAATACCCAACTTAATATAGTTGAAAATTTAGATGAAAAAGCTATTGCTGAAAGTGAACTAAAAAAAATTTATAATATAGTAAAAGAATCTCATTTTACAGATAATCAAAAAGAATTGCTATTTATTGATTTCAAAAAAATAGAGGAATTGCTAAAACTTACTTAATATCAAGCTTTCACCTGAAAACTGTAATATTTTTATTACAGTTTTATTTTTACAAAAATGTGTTTGTTAAAAGTATTACAATTTGATTACGTTTTACAATATTTTTAATTATTTTAAAAAATTCTTAAAAAATAAAAATATTGATTTTAAGCCACTTTGGAGATTTTGAGATATAAAAAAATAACCTAAAATATAGGTTATTTCCATACTTTTTGGTCGAGGTGACAGGGATCGAACCTGCGACCTCATGGTCCCAAACCACGCGCGCTACCAACTGCGCTACACCTCGATATTTATCACGCTAATATATAATAGCACATTTTTTTATAATTTACAAGAGTTTTACACCAAAAAATTTTAATATTTTATCATAAATTTAAACTTCACTTTAAAATCAGGGATATCACTTTCAATTGATATCCCTGATTTTAAAAGTTTTATAAGCTTATACATTTAAAAGCGAAACCTTCTAAATAAATAACACACAAGCATAAATATTCAAAAAACCTTATCGCAATACATTTTTGTTTTAACGGAAACCTCCTCCGGCCACGACCGCCACCAAAGGAACCTCCACCGCCTCCTCCTGATGAAAATCCTCCGCCACCAGATGAATAGTTTCTTGCATTAGATTCGGCAGTTCTTGCAATAGAAACTCCATGTGCTGCATAAGAATTTATAATGATAATATTATCATATGAAGTAAATTTAGATTGCTCTATAATTTCAGGATATACTTCTTTAAAATCTTTTGCAACCTGTTTTGCAATTCCTAGCATTTGTGCATATATTAGATAATCCTCAAATAAGGTTACTTCAATTGCTTCTCTATCTTTTATAAGAGTATATTCTTCTAGATATTTTTTTAATCCTGCTAATTGTATTGCTTCTTGTTTTAATTGTGTTGTTGCTGTATAAATTTTATTTTTAGATTTTTTCATTTCTTCAGCAATAATCATACCCTCATAAACAAGTATTTCTTTTTGTTCTTTTAAAACATCATCAAACCACTTCAATAATGTAGAGTAATTCCTTCTACACCATTTTTCAAATTCCTTACTTTCCAATATTCCATCTTTGCTAGCTTCATAAAGTATCTTAAATAATTTTTGTTCCGTTGGGTTTACTATTGGTTTCGATGGATTTGTTTGATTTAAATATACTAAGATATTTCTCTTTTTAAAAAATCTCTTTTTTTCATCTTCTCCTACTTTAATAGCAGAATTTTTTATCCATTTTAAAATAATAGCACCTAACAAGTCTGTTTTATTTTTGATTAATCCATAACTATATCCAATATAATATGCTCTAAAAATGTCTTTTTCACAAGGGATATCTCTATAATATGGCAAATCAGACGGCATTTTTTTACCTTCTTTTCCAAAAGATAATTCAGATCCTTTAGTTGTTTTCTCTAATACTTTTTTTAATATTATTATAAAAATACATATAAATATAAGTAGACTAAAATTTAATAAAACATTTATAATATTTAGCATGAATGCATTTGTTATAGTCACTCCTGTTGACTTTCCATTATACTCTGTTGAGTCCTCTTCTGCTATTGTGTAGTAATAATTAAAATTTTTGCTTATATAATTTGATGTATTGAATGTATTACTTGGAAATTTAACTAAAATTGTCATATATTCGTCTGTTGAAAGTCTTCCTGATGATTGCATTTCTATATAACCATCATACACATATGCCATTCCGCCATAATTACCATATCCCCACACTTCAACTGAATCTGCTATTTCAAAATCTGTGTAGATTTTAATATATACACTTCCTATTGAATTTGAAAAATCCTGAGGAATTAATGTCCAATACAACATTTGAGAATCTTTCAATTCTGCTATAAAATTACTAATTGTATAACTTACTTCATATACATGTGAACCATAAGAACTAATTCCCCAACATAACTCTACTCCATTTGTAATATTGTTAATTCCACATTTGTATGCTTTATTTACTAAATTTCCTGATGTTGTCCATGAAGATAATGTTTCATATGTTCTTCCGTTTTCACTAACTGTTAAATTTTCTATTTCTGAATTTCCTAAATTGTAATATGGATGATATACTTCTGTTCCACTATTTGTGGTACAAGTCCATGTTTCACTAATTGTAGCATTTCCTTCATTATCTACATATATCTCCATTGAAATCTTACTTATTGAATTTGCTTTTACATTTTGACATATACCAAATATCAATAAGCTGAATATGAACATCAATGAAATTTTGAATATTTTCCTCATTTTATATTCCCCCTTTTATTTCATATTTATTATTTCATAACTTTTATTTTTTTACAATATTTCAAATGAATTATTATATAGGTTACTACTACAAAAAATAGTTAGGAAATTAAAGAAAATGCTTAAAAACTATTGTAAATTAAATAAAAAACAGGTATAATATGGATTATGCACCAGTAGCTTAGTTGGATAGAGTGTTCGGCTACGAACCGGAAGGTCGGGGGTTCGAATCCCTCCTGGTGCACCATAATATTTAAAATCCAGTGCACAAAGTAATTTGATACTGGGTTTTATTTTTTTGTTTTTGAAAGATGTACCAAAACAAAAAAATCAATTGTTGCATATTATATTTTGAATATATATAGTCGTCATTATTTTTGATTTATACTCATATATTTTTATGAGGTGTTTCTATTGGTTATCAAATCAATACATATAAAAAAGAAATACATACTATATATATCCCTAATAATATTGATTGTTTTCATATCATCCACCATCATTTTTTATTTCAATCAAAATCTTGTACAATCCATTGAAGTAAATTCTGATAGTGAAGATGATTATATTAAATGGGTAGACTTTACCATACCTTCTGATGTTTTAAAATTAACTTCTGAATTAGATATCAATTCTCATAATAATAATGAAGAAATCACATACAATTGGATTGAATTATTAGCATATTTGGCATGTATATATGGTGGGAATTTTGATAATTTTAAGTCTTCAGATTTAGATAAACTTATAGAGAATTTAAAAAATGGAAAAAGCATTGAAAGTTTAACTTCTACTTTAACATTTTATGATTATTATTTAGAAGCTTATTCTGCTGTATTAAGTGGATTTATTGGAAATTATTCGATTGAAACATTAAATGAAAATAATGAAAAAGTCTTTGAAAATAGATATGGTTTAAAGGCATTTTTACCTATTGCAAAAAACTACTATTTTACACATTATAAAGATTTTGGGAATTCTAGATCATATGGTTTTAGTAGGACACATCTAGGAAATGATTTAATGGGAAGCATTGGAACTCCTATTATTGCAGTTGAGTCTGGTATTATTGAACAACTTGGTTGGAATCAATATGGCGGATGGCGTATTGGCATTAGAAGTTTTGATGGAAAGCGTTATTATTATTATGCTCATTTGCGAAAAGATCACCCCTATGTAGAAAACTTAGAAAAAGGCGATACTGTAAAAGCTGGAGATGTTATTGGATATCTAGGAATGACAGGATATAGTATTAAGGAGAATGTGAACAATATTAATGTTGCTCATTTGCATTTTGGAATGCAACTTATTTTTGACGAATCACAGGTAGATAGCCCTAATGAAATTTGGATAGATGTTTATGAAATTATTGAATTTTTAAAATCAAATACATCTGAGGTTTATCTTTCTGATGAAGAAACAAATGATTATTCACGCAAATATGATTTGATGGAAGAATTTTTAACAGAATGAAACAAAAGAGACAGAACTGCTAGTGTCTCATTGAGTGTCTCATTGGGGACGTTTCTTTTTGAGACATTTTCGGAGAGTGATGATTTTAGGGATGGAGCAAAAAATCATCCTCGTCCCCAAAATCATCACTCTCCGAAAATGTCTCAAAAAGAAACGTCCCCAATGAGACACTCATCACTTACCTAATGTAACAGTAATTTCTTTTTTTATTTTTCCTCTAGTAATTTTAAGTGTTACTTGATCATTTGGCTTTTTTGTATAAATATATTCTCTTAAATCATTCATTGTCTCCAATGTCACATCATCGATTTCTGTAATGATGTCTCCTACCTTTATACCTGCTGTATCGGCTGGTCCATTAGTTGTAACTTCTGTTACATAAATTCCAGTTTGAAAATTCGTACTTGTTCCTGTTTCTAAGTATGGTATAACTTCTGCATCATAAGCATATATTCCAATTTTAGCTTCTTCAAAATCTCCTGTGTTTTGATAACTTTCAATTATAGGTTTCACAATATTAATTGGTATAGCAAATCCAATCCCCTCTGCTGATGTTATTTTTACAGTATTTATTCCAACAACTTGTCCATTAGGATATATAAGTGGTCCTCCACTATTTCCTGGATTGATTGTTGCATCTGTTTGTATCAAGTCTGTCATATATGATACAGTATCCTCTTCTTCTATTTTAATTGTCCTATTTTTTGCACTAATAATTCCTGATGTAACAGTTCTTCTAAATTCATAACCTATTGGATTTCCAATTGCATAAACTGTTTCTCCTATTTTTATATTATCTGAGTCTGCTAATGTGAGATATTTCAAATTATTTGCCTCTATTTTTACGATTGATAAATCAATATTCGAATCACTCCATACAACTGTTCCATCATAGTTATTTCCATTTTCTAATGTGACATAGCACTTACTATATTTACTTCCTGTTACATGTTCATTGCTTAAAATATAACCATTTTCTGTAACAATAACACCTGTTCCTAAGCCTAATTGACTTTCTGTACTATCTGAAAATATCGAAGTTCCCGTATTTTTTAATTTAGATATTCCCACAACACCTTCTATTGTTTCTTCTATTACATCTGCCACTGTTTTGCTTTCTTCTTCTGCTTCTTCCACAGTTTGTTC
>CAYVCM010000046.1:0-12822 GCA_964449925.1 uncultured Clostridium sp. | reverse complement strand
AAAAGAAATTATTTCACAAGGAGTTGTAGAAGGAGGATTTTTTGTAGATAAAATATTAGATTGTGAATATGTCTGTATAGGACCAGATATATATAATGCACATTCTCCAAGTGAAAAAGTCTCTATTAGCTCTACTAAAAGAGTATGGGAATTTTTAAAAGAAGTAATTTTAAATTAAAACTAAAAAAAGGCTTGTATCAAAGGATACAAGCTTTTATATATTATTTATTTTATTTCGGTTTTCTTAAAAGAATAATATCCTAATATGTTAAATATTACAATGTATGCTAACCCTAATAAAGAGCATTTTAATATATATGTATCAGTTGGATTATTTATTAAATTTCTAAGTGCAAATTGAAATTCATAATTATAAAACCAGTCAGCATTAACCTTTAACAAAGATACCACTGCTGAAGCTAATAGTTGTATTACTAGAATTAAAGGAATGGAAATAGAATTAAATATTGCTCCTTTTTTAAATATGAAAGCCATACAAGTAAGTAAACTTATAATACCATACATTAAAGGAAGTTGAGTTAAAGTTTGTTTAGTTATCAAGCCAATACTTGAAGTAAAGCCAGTTCCATTAACTATTAAATTTAAGAAATGGTTTAAATATACATTAAAAAATATTAAAATAGTGGAGATTATATAAATAAGTAACATTTTAGAAATATAATATTTTTTTCTACTAACAGAAGAGGAAAGAGTATTTTTAATTGTTTTATGAGAGAAATCACATACTAATATTATTGAAACAACAACTATAAAAACATAGTATAAGTTTCCATTTTCAGCAATAATATCACTATCTAAATCAAACTCTCCACTTTCTTTCATAATTTCTCTATATTCAGTTATACTATTAGAATCATTTGTTTTTATAACAATACATTTACTACATTCTAAATCTAGTTCTTCTTATTGACAATTATAAAAAATAATTAATAAGCAAAATAATATTTATTGATTTTAAAATATTGTAAAAATAAAAATAAGATGATATAATGTGCTTGGACTTTAGTTAAAGGAGAAAAATTATGGAAAAAGTAAATAACGATACTAAGCTTGATGAAAAAGTATCTGAAAAGCTAGAACCAAAGAAAAAGTCCGGAAAAACACATGAAGTATTTTTAGTGGAAACTATGCTGAAAAAATATCGCTCTAAATATGAATCTAAAGTTGAACAATCAACAAGTCCAGAACAGTTAAAAGAAAAGAAAAAAAAGAGAGAGCAAGCAGATCAATGGATAGATTCTATTGTTCAATCTTTAGAAAAATTTGAAAGTGTAATTTCCAGTGGAACTAAAGTAGAAATAGCTAATAGTATTTCTGAAATTAATAAACAATTAGAAAAAGGAGCTAATATATCTCTTACTATTGAACAAGCTGAAAGATTAAGAGAATTAGTTTATTCAGATTTTTTTAGGAAGCAAGCAGAAATTTCAGCTAAACCTAAAAATACAGTTTTAATATTGCAAACATTTTCAACAAGACAAATGGAAAGAGCCATAATAAGAGAAGTATCTGAAACACAAGATATAGATAGATTAAAAGAATTGCAGGCACTTATCCCTGAATCTTCTGAGAGAAGAACATTTGAAATTGGAAATGTAGATACAATTATAAAAGGAAAAATTTCTAAAATAGAACAAGAATTAAATTTAAAAAGACTACAACAAGAAATTTTACCTGGAATACATAAAATAGCACAAGGAATTGTATCAGGGAATTTAGATATGAATCAAGCAGAAGCAATTATAAATGAAATAGTTGCAAGAAAATTAAAAGGCAGTTCAAATAAGTTTAGTTTGACAGAAGAGCAACAACGAAAACAAGTATATATTATGATTAGAATTGCATTAAGAGAACATTCAAAAAAATATCCTATTAAAAATGCAGAACAAGCAATGGGTATCTTAGATGATCTAACAGAAGGAGAAACTGAAATAAACTTAAATGCTGTAGTAGAAAATTTAATAGCGCGTAAGCAATTTAGTAAAGCAAGAGAAATTTGTTATATATACAGAAAAAATGGTGAGAAAAGTAAATTAGATACATATATTATAAGGTTACAGAAAAAAATTACAATAGCAGAAATAGGAGATTTAGTTTCAATTTCACTTAACAAACAGATGACAGATGAGCAAAAAGAAATTTTTTGGAAGACTTTGAAAGGTGGAATAGATAAAAATAATTTATCTTTATCTAGCGTTGTAATAGGAAAAAGTCAGGATGGAACAAAAACAATAACATTACAAGATATATGGCCAGAAAAAAGAGAAAAAATTAAATAGTGACTTTGGGGAAGGGTGAAAAATCACCATTTTTGCCAAAGGGGACGCCCATTAATGGCAATATTTTGTTCCTAAATATTGCCATTAATGGGCGTCCCCTTTGGCAAAATATGAAAAAAATCAATTTTTTTTAGAATTTAACTATTGACAGATAGATTTTTGTGGTTTATAATAATTTCTGTCGTAAGGAAAATTGAATATGCTCCCTTAGCTCAGTTGGTCAGAGCAACCGGCTCATAACCGGTGGGTCCAAGGTTCGAATCCTTGAGGGAGCACCATTCCATTTTATGGGTAGGTGGTCGAGTGGTTAATGGCACCAGACTGTAAATCTGGCGACGAGAGTCTACGTTGGTTCGAATCCAACCCTGCCCACCATCAAAAAAAAGGTCTATAAATAGCTTGTATCTAAGGATACAGGCTATTTTTTTACTTTTTATTCAATATTTTATTTAACTAATTTCAACTTTTTCTATTTTTATTTAAAAGTATTTAAAAGCATTGATATTACTGTGTTTTAACTATTTTCATTATTCAAAAATATTTGTCATTTTTTGTCATTTTTTTACCTCTGCACAAAAATTGCACAATTGAATTGCACAAAAAACAATTGATGTAATTCAACTGTACCAAGTAATACAGAGATTTATTTAGTGTGATTTTGCACAAATTGCACAAAAAAAGAATAGAACTGTAAAATTACAGTCCTATCTTTCTTTATGACTAATCTTTTCTATAAATGAATTAACTAATCTTTTTAATGTATCTTTTGAAAAGTCAAATAATAAGCTAACATATTCAAAAGTTTTATCAATATAATTCTTTAATCTTGAATTTTCTGTTTTTAATTTTTGATTTTCTTGTTTCAATTTATAATTTTCTTCTTGTACTCTTTCAGCTTTGCTCAAAGTTTCTTCTACTATATTTTTTATTCGAGTATATCTATTAGATAAGGTATTAAATTTATGTATAACACGCTTGTAATTTTCTCTCATAATCTCAATATCATTTGTTATTACTTCTTCTTCATTATGTTTAGTGTCCTTAAACATTTCTTGAACTTCATAATTAGTAAATTTTTTCAATTTTTCTATTGGTATATGCTCATTTTCTTCTTTATTTCCTCTCTCTAGGTTAAACCCTGATTTTGTCATATATGAGTAGAAATTGTCTTGTAAAATACCATAGCTATTTTTTCCTTTCCAAAACTCTGAACAGGCTATTTTACTAATTGAATTACCTTCTTTATCTTTTTTATGAACTACTGGAATAAATACAATGTGCATGTGGGGAGTTTTTTCGTCCATGTGGACTTTTGCAGATACTATAAATTCTTCTCCTAAATTTTTATAATTTGATACAAACTTATATGCTGTATAAAAATATCTTCTAGTTTCTTCTTCTCCAATACTTTTAAAAAATTCTTCATCTGAGGTTATAATAAGTTCGCACATTACATTGCTTACCGATTTTATCATACCTTGTAAATTATATTTTTCTTTTATATCTTTAAAAACTTTCTCATAAGTAGAGTAGGGGGCTTTTATTGAATAATTTAATATTGAATTTTGCTTGTTTATATTTTTATTAGAATAGTTTGTATTCTTTCTTTCATTATGTCTGTATATTCCTGCTAAATTTTTCATTTTATATCTAGTATTCCTTATTATTGCATAACTCACATTTTTACACCTTCTTTCTTGTTAGGGTAGTGCTACGTAGCTTTACTTATGTTATAATTCTCATTAGCTAGTCCCAAAAAATAGGTACACGTCAGTGTTCTAACATACTAGAACATTAAAAATGTTCTGTATGATTAAGGGGAATTATCCCCTTAATAAACCCCTATACAAGATTTTTTAAAATTATTTATTAATATTTACTTAAATATTAATAAATAGCATAATTATATAAAATAATTATTATTTTAAAAATCTTGTTATGGGAAACCTCTGTCGGTTTCCCAAACCCTTCCACTCCATTTGTAAAATTAATTAAATAAATTTAATCAATTTTACAAATTCATCTTTCTTGTGTATTCTCATGGAAGTTGGTGTTTTTTCCTTTGCATATTCCGTCTATAAAAGCCTCCACCTCGTCCCATGTTTTAAAGCAATATTTGTCATTTACGGAATACCAGTCTTTATTTTTGCAATTCTTATCTACTAATGCAACTGCTTTATTATAGGTATAGTCGTTTGAAATTTTTAATAATAATAATTGCAAATTACTATCAGATAACATGTATTCATTTAGTCCATTAATTCTTTTATTAATATTATCTCTCTTCAATTTCATGTTCCTCCTTATCTATGTAATAATTATTTTTTTCTAATAATTGAAAAGCAGTTGGTTGAAACATATTATTGTTTAAATAGTAATTGTTTAGTTTTTCTAACTCAGCCTCTTTATATTTATTAAATACAGATACATAAGTATTTAGAGTAACTGATATATCACTATGCCCCATAAGTCGTTGTAGTGCTACTGCTCTCATACCTGCCTCAATGCAACGAGTGCCGATATGTATGTCGCAAACTATGTGTAGTAATATCATTTATATTTACTTTTTTTAATGTGCTTCTTAAATATTTATTTGCATTTTTGGGGTCAGCATAACCACCTCTGGAATTTACAAACAAAAGATTTTCTTTGTTATTTTCTGCTAATCTCATTTGATTTATTATTTCTTCCCTTATAAACTTTGGTATTGGTATATCTCTAATTCCAGCAAAACTTTTTGGAAATTCACCCATAATAAGTTTATTTTTTCTATCATAAGTCAATGTTCTTGAAATATGTATCAATTCTTTTTGCAAATTTATATCACTCGTTTTTAACCCCAAAGCTTCTCCTATACGCAAACCTAAATACATTTGCAATAGATAGGCTACTTTATATGGTTCATTTTCAATAGGAATGTTCATTAAATAATTAGTGAGCATTTGTTGTTCTTCAATCTCTAATGCTCGTACATTTTTAGGTGGTTTTTCGCTTTTTGGTTCTATAACTTCTATCATAGGGTTTTGAAGAATATATCCTTTATTCAGAGCATATTTATATGCTTGTGCAAATTGTTCTTTTTCTTTAGATATTGTTGACTGACTATAATGCTTAATAGAATTTAGATAACTTTGTATTTCTTCGCTTGTTATATCTTCGATATTCTTTTTAGTAAATGGCTCTTTTTCCAATTTTTTTATAGACGCTAATATTCTGTTATACTGTGTTTCTTTAACAACATTCATATCTAATTTCCTCTTTGCTAATGCTCTCATTAATTGATTTAACGGTATTCCATTATTTTTTATATATATTTCATTACCCTTTTGACATTGAATTGTTTTAAAAAATTCCTTTGCTTCTTCTTCAGTATTGAAAGATTTTGTCTTTCTTTTTTCCTCTAAATTATTCTTTTCTTTCACATAATAAATACATCTAAATTTTTTTGCGTTTTTATCATAATAAATACTACCAGTTTTATTATTTGACATATTTACCACCACCTAAACCCTTTTTTGCATTTTCCATATTAGGTATGCAAGTAACATTATTTGATTATTTTTTCCAATGTTTATAGAAGGGAAATCATCTCTTTTAAATGTTCTATAAGCCACAGTTTCACAAATACCCAAATCGTTCATTATATCTTTAACAGTAAGCATTTTAAAAGGGTTTTTCACTCTTCTAATCGTATCTATTGCCATTCGCTGTTCTGGTGTTAGAACTTCTTTTGTTTCAATTATTATATTTTTAGTTTCAGTATTTTGAATTTCATCATTTATTGTCTTAGCAATATTATTTATTTCTTCCACAATATCACAACCTTTCATAATTAATTTTTGTTATTTTTTATAAATTCTAATATTATAGTTTGAATAGCTAAAATCATTTGTAATACTTCATCATTTTTATTTTGATTAGTAGTATATGAGCCTCTTTCCAAGTCATCAGAAACTAATTCTTTTTCTAGTCTTTTATAAAATTTCGCATTTGAAGATTTATTTTCTTTGTTTATACTTTTAAGATGAAAACTAGCATTTTCTAAAAACTTTAAATATTTAAGTGCTTGTTCTTTAGTTAGTGATATGAAAGAATTATCTTTTAAGGAAACTATAATAATATTTCCTCTTATAGTTTCTCCAATACTTAAAAATTTTGTACTTACATATATATTGGGAGATAAATTCTTTCTGTCTTTTTTACAAATGATAGTAACATCCTCATAAGGTATTAAATCAACTTTGCCGTCCAACTAATCTTTCAAATTCAGAAATATCATTTTTAATCTTTTTTAATTCTGGTGTTTTATTAGCCTCTTGATAAATTACAACTATTTCGTTGCTATTCATTTAAATCACTACTTTCATTTTTTAATTTTTTTAGAAATTCTTGATATGCAAAATCATCTAAATACTTTTTGTTTTTACTGTCATCTAAACTAATAATATTTTTAGTAAATAGATTATCTTTCTTTCTAAAATTCTTTAAAAATTTAAGAGTGGTTGCTTTTGAAATTTTTTTCATATTCCAAATCTCCTTAAAATATAATTAAGTTATATATAACTTGTCTAAGCTCGAACTTGACTTTATAGTAGCACGATTTTAAGGGGATAATCTTAAAAGCATAGATAATACAAATAATTTATAAAAAAAACGACAAAAGCATAAAAAAGCATAAAAATACACTTTCAAAAAAACTTTGAAAGTGTATTAAAATAAACTATTTTGGTTATTTATAAATTAATTCTTCGTTAATGCATAAAAATACCTTTAAATGTGATTAATTTAAAGGTATTTTAAATAATTTATTCTTCAAAATCTTCTTTATTTGTAATATCTATATACCAACTATCATTTTCACAAAAATTAGATTTTTCCTCATCTGTAACTTTTAATAATTCTTGTATATCTTCTGTAAATTCAATATCTTTTTTAGATATAACACATTTTCGGTCATTAGGAATATTTTGTGAATTAATCGCCCTCAAGACACCTAACATTAACTTGTCCATATTGTTTGAAATATTTATAGTTATAATTCCAACTTCGTATTTAGTGTTATTGGGTTTATAATTTTCAAATATCATATCACAAATAATATTATTATCTGATAACATATATCCTGTCATATATATTTTATTTGTATTATAATCTAACAAATTAACTTCTACTATTTCAGAACGCTCAATAATTTCTATTTTAAATTTTAAAAAAGCCACTTTCTTTGTTGTTGGATAAATTCCCTTATAATACATATATAACATATTAGTTTTAAATACATTTTTATTATTTTCTTTATTAACAATTTTATCTGATATTTCAAATAATTTATTAACATTTATGTTCATTTCATGACACATTATTGCAATTTGTTTTGGGGTAGGCGAAATAAGTCCTTTTTCAAATCTACTGATTGTGCTTTTGCTAGTATGTAAAATATAAGCTAAATTTTCTTGTGATAGACCTGCTTTTTTTCTTTCATTTCTTAATCTTAAACCAAATTCTTTTTCATTAAATATAGCCATAATACCAACCCCTTAATATTATATCTACATCTTTAATTATACCATATTTTAACAATTTTTTCAATGTTAAAAAGCCCTCAAAGTATTGAAAATGGTATGCACTCACAAAATCCTCTTTTAAAATTTAATATATCATTTATTTAATTTATCAAAGTCTACAAAAGTTGCAAATTTTCTGTAAAATATAGATTTTTTTTATAATTTATAGTATAATATTTTAAATTCAATTAGGAGGAACATAATGGACAAAAAAACTAATCACTTAAATATGATTCAAAATGTTATTACAAGAATGGGAACAAATTCATTTGCTTTAAAAGGATGGTCTGTTGGAATTATGGTGGCTGTTTATGCTTTTGCTGGAAATTCAAATGTTAAAGCAGTAATTGTTACTGTTATGCCATTAATTATATTTTGGTTTATTGATAGCTATTATTTAATGTTAGAAAGAAAATATAGATGTCTATATGATTATGTAAGAGAAAAAGATGAACAAAAAATTGATTTTAGTATGGATTTAAGAGATATTAAAATTGATTTAAAAGATGTTAAAAAATATAGTTTCTTTGGTATATTTTTTTCAAAAACAATTTTTCCATTCTATTTAGTGTGTTTAGCTACTACTTTAATTATTTACTTTGTTCCATTTATATAGGAGGTTTAAAATGGGTAGAAAAATTTTTGTTTCTTATAAATATGCAGATAGTAATGTAAAAAAAATTACAAATGATTACTTTCACACTGACACTGTTAGAGATTATGTTGATAAACTTGAAAATTTAATTGGTAAAAATGATATATATAAGGGAGAAAGCGATGATAATGATTTATCACAACTAACAGATGATTCAATTTGGAACCAATTAAAACAAAAAATATTTGATAGCTCTATCACTATTGTTTTAATTTCTCCTAATATGAAAACAACATGGCAACCTGAAAATAATCAATGGATTCCTCAAGAAATTTCATATTCATTAAAGGAAATTACACATAATGGAAATAAGAAAAGCAAATCCAATGCATTAATATATATAATTTTACCAAATAAATTTGGTAACTATAGTTATTTTGAACACAAATCATATTTTGGTACTATATCATACCAATATAATGTAATATTTAATATAATGAAAAAAAACTTAAATAATCTTAAGTATGATTCCTCATCAAGTTACGCAACTATAGTTAAATGGGATACTTTTATTAGCAACTATTCTTACTATATAGAACAAGCTATAAAAAAACAAGAAAATATAAATTCTTATAATATTTGTAAACAAATATAAAAATACTCATCCTAAGTTAGATGAGTATTTTTATTAAATAAATTGTGTAAATAGCTTTTCTAATGTCTCTTTATTAAAGTTTTTTGAAGAGATTACTCTCTTACTTTTCTTAAAATATGGTTTAGATTCATATATTTCTTGAGAAATAACAATAAAATATCCATGCCTTTGCATTATATTGTTAAGCTTTTCTTCATTTAAATCAATTCCCAATGTTACAAGAAACATTGCATCTACAGATAGTTGATTAACATCTTCAAAATTTTGTTTATATCTTTCACGCAATGTCCTTTTAGCACTTACTCCATATATTTTATCGTTTAATTCAAATGTAAAATCATATTCAACCGAATTAATGAATCTATCATGGGCATGTGGTTTTACTTTATCTGAAATGCTATATAATACACTTTCAACTCTAGATTCATAAGATAAACCAGCTGTAGAAATAATGCTTTGATTAACAGATTCGTCCATTATAATCATAAATATATTATTTGCATTTATTTTATACTTATCTGTTGTATAAGCAATCAATTCATTTAATTTCTTTATAGATTTCCCACTACTTTCTAAAATAAACTCTGTTTTTCTTTTCATATCTGTTAAAGCATATACTAATAATGCACTTATAACTCTTTGTCCATAAGGATATTCTAGATTTATTAAATCGTAATTGAAACTTAATCTATCTTTTATACTAGAAATGCCTTCATTATATTCATTTTTTGCATAATTTTTTGCTTCTTCAAGTATCAGATTTTTAGCTAAAAGTAATTCAATAGACAAAATCATTAAATCACACCACATTAAATAATTCTTTTCATCACATAAATTAATCAATGTTAAATAGTCATCATACGTCTTAACATTATCACGAACTATTTGCGAGCTAAGAAATTCAACTAATTTTAGTGCTCCTAATTCTTTATTCTCTTTTATTAACTGTTCAAACTGAATCATTTTATTTTCTTTTAGCTTACATTTTATTAAGTTTTTTAAAATCGTATAGAATAATAAGTTATTGCTATATTCTTCATTGCTTATTTTCATTAAATTCTCCTCCTTTTACTAATGCGTCATATATATTATTTGCAACAGCCTCAATCATTCTGGTTGGTACAGAATTTCCAAATTGCTTATAACTTTGAGTATCACTAACTACTATTTTAAAATCATCTGGAAATCCTTGTAGTCTAGCAGCTTCTCTTGGTGTTAATTTTCTAGGGTTTTTGTTTTTCTGTTCAATTAAAATTTCAGACCCATCTTTATAATATCTAGCAGATAAAGTACTTGTATATTCAGAATTTTCATTAAATAATGAATATCCAAATCCATTTCCTTTTGCTTGGTGCTCTTTTTTTCTTCTTTGATGGCTTGCCCATATTTTATCAGATATTGTATATTTAGAATCAACATTTTTTTCAAGTATATCACCAACTCGAGTTGGAATATGAGTTGGCTCTGGAAATTTAAATTTTATATTATGATTCTTAAATCCCACAATTATTATTCTTTCACGATTTTGAGGAACTCCAAAATCTTTTGCATTTAGCACTTTATAATATACTTTATATTTTAATTTCTTTTCTAATATATCTAGCATAGTTTTGAATGTCTTACCTTTATCATGGTTTAAAAGTCCCTTCACATTTTCTAACATAAAACACTTTGGCTTATGATATTCTAATATTCTTTCAACTTCAAAAAACATTGTTCCTCTTGTGTCTGAAAACCCCTTTCTTTTTCCTGCTATAGAAAAGGCTTGACAAGGGAAACCTGCTAATAATATATCAAATTTTGGTATTTCTTTCTCATCTATTTTTGTTATATCTCCACTAGGAGTTTCATTCCAATTAGCTTCATAAGTTTGTATTGCAAATTTATCTATCTCAGAAGAAAATACACATTTTCCTCCAAGTTCTTGAAATGGCCTTCTAATTCCGCCAATTCCTGCAAATAAATCAATAAAAGTAAATTCTTTCAACTAAACTACACCTCCTTTAGCATTAAACTTTCATTAATTCTTGATTATTATACTATAAATATATTATTTTTTCTATAATATGGAAAAATAATATTAAAAAATTTGTATATTAGTCAATAATGTGTAATGGTCTCCATTTATTATATACTTATTTATTATCTATTTTTAGCTTATACAAAAAAACTTCAAAGTGTTGATATAATGTGATTCATTTTAGAAAATGTCTCAAAATTGATAAAAAATGTCTCAATTATTCCAATTTCCTTATTGACATTGAGCCTCAAATCCTTTGGAAACCTATTTCTTGCCCAAACCTGTAATATCAATGCTTTGGAGCAACAAAAGCATACCAAAGGATTACTCAATATCAATAAGTTTTCTCGGCATAAGTGAGACATTTTCATAAATGAAAAGTTAAGACAAAATCATAAATGAATCAGACAAAAAAACTTCAAAGTGTTGATATAATTGTAATTGAACCGAAGTTATGTTATAATATAATTATCTATAAATAGATAGAGTGGCTTTTGCCATTCCACAAGCAATGCTTGTGATTAGTCAATAATCTCAGGCATTGCAGTGCCTGACTTTTTCGATATACAACTTTCATTATTGATTGTTTCTATATCTTGACTAATTATTTATTTACAGAAATATAAATGAAAGGAACAATCGACCATGAAGAAGTTAAGAACAATACGGATGGCCAGGTACATAGCCACTCGTTATTGGAGGATAACTTCCTCCAATTTCTATTGATTTTTATTATATTTTAGTTTATAATAGATTTAATAAATAAGTTAACTGCAATTAGCTTATTTACATAGCTTGAAAGCTTTTCATGGTCGATTGTGCTTTCAAGCTTTTTTGTGAGAATTTAGAAAGTTGCATAATATGCAATATTTTATGAAATTTCATAAAATATCTTATTTTTTCATAAAAAAAGCACTAAAAACCCATAAAATATTAATAAAAATTGCGTCACACGCAAATTTTGTTGCGTATCACGCAATTTTTATATTTTGGAAAAGTTTACATAAATTTGCTATACTGGTCTTGTAACTAAAAATATTTGTTGGAGGGAAATATTAATGGAAGGAGCTAGTAAAAAAATATTAATTGACCATAAATTAACTATAATAATATTCAATACACTTCGTTCCATAGGTCTAAATACAACTCATAGAGGCACAAAATATATTAATAAAGCAATACAGTTATTAATTATAAGTGATAATGATATTGTTGTTATTAATAATGTATATGAAAATATTGCTAATATGTATGAAAATATAACCCAAAAACAAATAAAAAACGATATTGCTTATGCTTTAAATAATAGAGTAGAAGAAAAAACAAAAAGAAATTTTGAAAAAATTTTTGGTTTTGAATATGATAGTTATTTTTTTACTAATAAGGTTTTTATTGAAGAAGTTACACGCATAATAAAAGAAGAATTTATAAATTAACTTACAATTAAATTATAATTCTTCTTTTATTTCTTTAATATCAATTTTAAGCACTTTGCATATAGCCATTATCTGCATATGACAATAAAAAATTTTATCAAAATGGTTTTCGTGACGGAGCAAAAATGATGTTAGAAATATTAGAAAATGAAAGTATAAACAAAAGGTTGTATAATTCTAGGCAAAATGCTATAATCAAATAGTAATTTATAGTGGAGAAAAATACTATGAAAAAACTCAATTCTAATCATT
>CAYVCM010000045.1:0-12961 GCA_964449925.1 uncultured Clostridium sp. | reverse complement strand
GGAGTGAGAAAGTATGGCACATAAAAAAGGTCAAGGTAGCAGTCATAATGGTAGAGAGAGTGAATCAAAGCGTCTTGGTGTAAAAAGAGCAGATGGTCAATTTGTGCTAGCTGGTAACATCTTAGTTAGACAAAGAGGAACAAAAGTACATCCAGGTACAAATGTAGGTAAAGGTAGTGATGATACTTTATATGCATTAGTAGATGGAAAAGTTAAATTTGAAAGAAAAGGTAGAGATAAAAAACAAGTGAGTGTTTATCCAGTAGAATCATAATAGGTAAAAAGAATCAAATTATAAAATTTGGTTCTTTTTTTGTCTCATTGGGGACGTTTCTTTCTGAGACATTTTTGATGATTTTTTGCTCCGTCCCCAAATCATCAAAAATGTCTCAGAAAGAAACGTCCCCAATGAGACAAAAAAATATAAAAATATTTTTCAAAAACCATTTACAATTTAAAAATATTTGTATAAAATATAGAAGAGTGTATGAATTTGTCATAAACGAAAGAAAATCAAAAATGAAAGGGAGTATATCAATGAAAATATTGATGTTAACATGGGAATATCCACCAAGAGTTGTAGGAGGGATTGCAAGAGTTGTATATGATTTATCAAGAACATTACTAAAAGATGGTCATGATGTAACAGTTGTTACATATAAAGATGGAGATGCACCATACTTTGAAGATGACAAAGGTGTAAAAGTTTATCGAGTAGATAATTATATGATAAATCCAAATAATTTTATTGATTGGATAATGCAATTAAACTTTAATCTAATCGCAAAAGCAAACGAAATTATTGCAGAACAAGGGAATTTTGATGTTATTCATGCACATGATTGGTTAGTAGCATATGCAGCTAAAACATTAAAAAATTCATACAATATACCAATTGTTGCTACTATACATGCAACAGAAGCTGGAAGAAACAGTGGAATTCATGACGAAACACAAAGATACATTAATGATACAGAATGGATGCTAACATATGAAGCATCAGAAGTAATTGTCAACAGTGAATATATGAAAAATGAACTACAAAGACTATTTGGATTACCTTATGAAAAAATTAATGTAGTACCAAATGGTGTAAACTTAAATCTATTTAATGGAATAGAAAGAGACTACATATTCAGAAGAAGATTTGCTATGGATAATGAAAAAATAATTCTATTTATGGGAAGATTAGTATATGAAAAAGGAGTACAACATCTAATAAGTGCTATGCCAAAAATCCTAAATGGATACCATGATTCTAAATTAGTTATTTGTGGAAAAGGTGGTATGTTAGACGAACTAAAAGAACAAGTAAATGCAATGGGCATTGCAAATAAAGTATATTTTGCAGGATATATGCGAGGTAAAGATGTACAAAAAATGTATAAAGCAGCAGATATAGCAGTATTTCCAAGTACATATGAACCATTTGGAATTGTAGCACTAGAAGCTATGTTATCAGAAAATCCAGTTGTAGTATCTGATATAGGAGGATTAAATGAAATAGTACAACACAGAGAAAACGGAATGAAAACATATTGTGGTAATCCAAACTCAATTGCAGATTCTATTTTGGAATTACTATATGATCATAAATTATGTGCAGATATTACTAAAAGAGCAAAAAATAAAGTTAGAAATGATTATAATTGGAGCAAAATTGCACAAGATACACATTTTACATATCAAAAAGCAATTTGTCAATCAATGGCAGAAAAACAGAAAAGAGAACTTGAACAAGAAAGAGCTAGAAAAACGAAGAAAACAATTAAAGGTGATAATGAAATTACAAATCTACTTAACTTTAGAAAACGCCATCAAGCATATGCTTAAAAATTATATTAAAAGTAAGATGAACAGATTTAATGGTCTGTTCATTTTATTTTAAAGAAATTTTAAAGAAATTTCATAAATTCTACAAATTTAGCAAAAAAATGGTGTATAATATAACTGCAAACAAATAAAAGAAATGAAAAATAAAAAAATAGTAACTAGGAGGAACTAATATGGCAGAATTTAAATCCGGGTTTGTTACACTAATAGGAAGAACAAATGTAGGTAAATCAACACTTTTAAATTTATTAGTAGGAGAAAAGATTGCAGCAATTGCAAACAAAGTACAAACAACAAGAACTGCTATCAAAGGAATTGTTAATAGACCAAATTCACAAATTATTTTTACAGATACACCAGGAATCCACAAACCAAAACACAAACTAAATGAAACAATGAATGAAACATCATTTTCAAATATACCAGATGCAGACATCTTATTATTTTTAATAGAAGCAACAAGTAAAGATATTGGAAAAGGCGATAAATTAATTTTGGAAAAAATAAAAGAATCGAAAAGAAAAACTATTTTAATTATAAATAAAATTGATTTAGTAAAAAAAGAAACCTTATTAAATTTAATTGACATATATAGTAAAGAATATAATTTTGAAGCAGTCATACCAATTTCAGCAACAAATATAAAATACAGAGATATTATTTTAGATGAAATCGAAAAGAACCTAAAAGAAGGTCCTGCATATTATGATATAGAAGAATATACAGACCAAACTATGAGGAAATTAGCTGAAGAAACAATTAGAGAAAAAGCATTAGCATTATTACAAGATGAAGTACCACATGGAATTTATGTAGAAATTGAAAAGATGCGATTAAGGAAAAATAAAAAAGGAGAAGAAATATATGATATAGAAGCAACAATTTATTGTTTAAGAGAATCACATAAAGGAATTATTATAGGTAAAAATGGTGAAATGTTAAAAAGAATAGGAAGATCTGCAAGAATAGACATGGAAGAAAATTTTGGATTAAAAATCAATTTAAAAACATGGGTAAAAGTAAAAGAAGACTGGATTGATAATCCATCAATTGTAAATAAATTCAAAATATAACAAATTTTAAAAAATCATTAAATAATACAATAAAACCTTAATTATAGAAAGTAAATATAAATTTTAAAGTGGTATAATAAACTAAAAAATGCAAAAGATAATAGTGAAAACTAAAAAATGGAGATGATAGCTTATGATAAAAAAGATTGCATGGGAAGCTTTTAAAAATACTGGAAATATCAACACATATCTAGAATTAAAACAAATAGAAGATATAGAAGATAAAATAGAAAAACAGCAATTTAATTTTGAAGATACTAATAATGAACGAATGAATATAAATTTAGAGAATATCGATACAAAAAATACAATTAATAAAGAAATATAAAAAACAAAATAAATTAGAGGGAATAAGATGGCAACAATAAAAGTAAAAGGAATTATATTATCTGAAAACAACATGGGAGATTATGACAAAATGCTAACAATATTAACACCAAATCTTGGAAAAATATCATGTTCTGCTAAAGGTGCAAGAAGACCCAAAAGTGCACTTTTAGCAGGAACACAATTATTTTGCTTTGGTGAATATTTGTTATACCAAGGAACTAGTACATATCACATAAATTCATGTGAAATAATAGAAATGTTTTATAATATTCGAACAGATTTAGAAAAACTAAAATATGCAATACATATCAATAAAATAGTACAAGATGTAACAGATGAAAATGAAAATTGCTATCACATTTTACAATTATATTTAAATACTCTATACATGTTATCTGAGACAAACAAAGATAAAGACTTTATTGTAAGTGTTTTTAAATTAAGGTTGCTAACACTTCTTGGGTTTATGCCAAGGGTAAAGTGTTGTGTTAACTGTAAAGAAAAAGAAGAATTACTATATTTTAGTATCAGAGATAATGGATTTAAATGTGAGCCATGTAGCAAGCAAGATAAATCATCCATATATATGTCTGAAAGCACAAAAAATGCAATTATATATACTATTTCTGCTCCAGCTAAAAAATTATTTTCTTTTGACTTAAAAAATGAAGCATTAGAAGAATTTAAATTAATTACAAGAATATATTTTAACGAAAAAATGGAAAAAGAATATAAGATAGAGGAAATTTTTTAAATGTATTGAAAAAAATAAAAATAATAGATATAATAAGAATGTATTTAAAGAATCAAAACAAGAAAGAAGAAGGGAGAGATTTTTATGAAAATAAAAGTAACAGGAAAGGAACTAAAGATAACAGATGCTATAAACGATTATGTTGAAAGAAAATTAGATAGAATTGATAAATATTTTGAAGATGCACAAGCAGATGTTACATTAAGAACAGAGAAAAACGAGCAAATAGCAGAAATATGTGTTTTAGCAGGTGGAGACAAATATAGAGCAGTAACAGAAGATAAAGATATGTATGCATCTATTGATAAAGATATAGATATATTAGAAGGACAAATAAGAAAAATAAAAACAAAAAAAGAAAAAATGCTAAGAGAAGGTAGTATAAAAACAATGGAAGTACAACATAACGAAATACCAGATATAGCAAATGAAATTATCAAAACATCATATTATGAAATCAAACCAATGCTACCAGAAGATGCTGTATTAAAATTACAAGAGAAACCAACACATAACTTTTTTACATTTATCAATGTAGAAACAGGTAAAGTAAATGTAATACACAAATTAAAAGATGGAAAGAATTATGGTTTAGTAGAGCCAGAAGCATAAGTACAAATGATAATAGGCTAAAAAAACATTAAAAAAACCAACTTTCAATAGTTGGTTTTTTATTGAATAGGAAACAATATTGCGCATTTTAAAAAATACATTAAGAAACTTTTTTTGCAGTAAATATTAGCGAAGTAGGAAAGGAACAAAAATATGAAGCAAAAGAAAAATATAATATTATTTGCTATAACAATGATTTTATCTCTTATCATATTTTACTTTTTTGTTACAGGATATTATTCAATTGATACTGTTAGAATATGGTCACAAGGTTGGATAGAATATGCAACACAAGATGCATATATAAGAGATGGAAGACTGATTTCAGCATTGGCCTTTGTTATAATTGGTTTGCTCAATCCAGATATACTAACTGTATATATTATAAATATAATAGTAGCAATCATGATATTATCTGTTTGTGTAATACAAATTTATAATATTATAGGACGATATAAATCATTAGACAAAAAACGACATAAAATTATAGTTTTTATGCTTAGTTATACTTATATTTTTAATTTTTTAATTGTAGATATAATGCAATTCGTAGATAGTTTTGTTATTGCTAGTAGTATACTATTATTTATAATAGCAATTAAAAAAATTATTATAGAAAAAAAGAATAAAATAGGATTTTTGTTAACTATATTAGGAGTTATCTGTTATCAAGGAACTATACCAGTATATATAGCAACAGCCATTTTAGTAACATTACTAGAAAATAAAAAAATAAACAAAGAATATTTTAAAAAGATATTACCATGTGCAATTTCTATTGTTATTTCAAGCATGATAAGTGTTATTATTGTAAATCTAGTACCAATTATAACTAATATGGAAATGACAGGCAGAATAGAAGGTATAGATTATTTAAGAAACATAAAAATAAACTTATCATATATGAGTGAATATATTTTTGAAACATTTCATTTGTTTCCTCCTTATATGTGTATAGGTATGGAACTCTTTATTCTTATTATTACAATAGCTTATGGAATCAGAAAAAAACATGTAGAACTACCTATTTATGTCTTAATCATATTTATTTCTTATATAGCAACTATATTGATTATGCTACCAATTCAAATATTCGTAACAGCAGTAAGAGTAGTAATAGTATTAGGGCAAGCTATTAGTGCAATGCTTATATTTATATATTGTATGAATTTTAGCGATGAAAAAGTGAATATATACGAAAAAATTATAGTGGGAGTAATTAGTATATATTTTATAATAACTATTGTATCTATTGTTAAAAGTACATATGATTGTAAACTAGCCAATAAAATAGATGAAGAATTTTCACAAAAAATTGAAAATGAAATTATCAACTTAGAAGAACAAGGTATTACCATAAACAAAATTGGTATTAATTATACAGGAAGTGGTAACAATATTCAAAAATATAGCCCCTTGGTAATGCAGGAATCAAGATATATTAGGGGAATTTATGTTATTAGTTTACATGAATTTTATACAGGGAGAAAACTATCAAGTGAAATGCTTTTAACAGAGGAACAAAGAGAAAATTATTTTGATACTTCTAGTACAGAAGAAATACAATTTAAAAATGTAGACGATGTTTTATATATACTAATTGATTTATAATATAAAATATATAAAAGCCATGTTAAGCAAATAATATATAGAAACATAAAAAAGGCAGGAAATCAAATCCTGCCTTTATGTATTTTATAAAATATATAAAAGCAAAATTTAACTTTCTGCCAAAACTAATATAAAATTAGTAACTTAAAGGTGTAAAACAACTATTTCATTTGTTGTTCAGCTTGTTGAATTAGCTTTCTAACCATGTTACCACCTATTTTACCAGCATCTTTAGAAGAAAGATCACCGTTATATCCATCTTTTAAATTAACACCAACTTCTCTTGCTGTCAAAAAAATATTTGAAGTAATCACCCTGAAAAAACTAGAAAATCAATAGGTTTTACAAAATCTAAAAAATATATTAAAATATAAAATATATAATAAAGGAGAAAATGAAATGTCAACTACATATTTTTTAAGAGATAAAAATATAACAGAAGAAAAACTATGTAAATTGGAAGAATTAGAAAAAAATATTAACCAAAAGCTAGTAGAACTTTACAATAATGCGAATAAAGAAATAAAGGAAATTTTACCGATAGATGATAAAAGTTTAATACCAGAATGTAGACAATATGAACCTGAATATGAGCCAAGTAAATTTTGGATAAATGAAATAAGAGATTATGAAATAGCTATTAAAATTAAAGAAGAATTTCGATTTATAAATTTTAGAAATAAAGAAGAATTTATGAATTTTTATAAACAAAATAGTGAAAAATATAATATAGTTGATGAGTATAATCAAATATTTTCATTAGAAGAATTTTTAAAGATAATTAATTAGTGAGTCAAATGATAAATAAACGAAGGAAAAATGCAAATTCCATAGTATTATCAAAAAATACTTTGGAATTCTTTTTATTTTTAGGAGGAAGTTATGAATTATGAAAATAAAGTAAATTACTATGCAATTATTCCAGCTAGTGTTCGTTACGATGAGGAGTTAACTGATAAAGCAAAGCTACTTTATGGAGAGATAACTGCATTAAGTAACAAAGAAGGATATTGTTTTGCTACTAATAAATATTTTTCCAATTTATATAAATGTACTAATCGTGCAATTCAAAATGCTATTTCTAAATTACAAGAAAATGGATATATCCATGTGGTAATAGAAGATAATTATCAAAGAAAAATATATTTAACATCTTCAATGGGGTATGAAAAAAATTTCATAGGGGGCTATGAAAATAAATTCATAGGAGGGTATGAAAAAAATTTCACCAATAATATTATAAATAATAATATGTTAGATAGTTTTTTTAATTATATTATAAATAAAGAAAAGCAAATTCCAAAAGAATTTGAAAATTTAGAATCAGAAGTATTAAATATTCTTGAAAAATATGAAATGATTTTTACTGAAGATATGCTAAAGTATATGCGAAAAGAAAATATTGAAAAAGTAAAAGTAATAGCATATTCATTAGCGTTGACAGTAAAAGAAAATGTAAGTCATTTATTATATAAAATGAATAGAGAACAAATTATTAGTCTTTATGATGATTGTAAATTAAGAGAACAAGAAAATAAAGATACAGAAAATGAAATAAAAAGTTTTACAAATTATTATTATAAAAGTTTAAAAAGTCAACTTTTAAGGGGCAAGAGCCCCTCTTTTTTTATGCCTAAAAATATGTTAGAAGAAAATAAATTATCTGAAGAAGATAAAGAAGGAGAGGAAATTTAATATGAGATATGTAAGATTTAATTTTATAGATAAAAATTTTGGAGAAGAAATAGAATGTTTACTTATTTGGGATGACGAAGAATTTATTATTATTGCATTTGATGAAGAAGAAATAAAAATAAATAAATATCAAGATTTAGAAGAGTTACTTGTAGAATTTTTGACAAATAAAAATGAACTTGAATTTCTAAGAAATCTAACTGTTGAACAGGAAAAAGAAGAACAAGGTGAAGAATGTGAATAATTACAATTATTTATAATTCAAAAAGGAGTGAACGAAAGATGAAAATTGATATATACAATACAGATAAAAAATACAATATTATATATGCTGATCCTCCTTGGAAATATAAAACTTGGCGAGATGGTATGGGTACAGCAAAAAAACATTATCTAACAATGAATATAGAGGATATTGTAAATATGAAGGATACAATCAAAAAAATTTCAGATCGTGATTGTATTCTTTTTTTGTGGGTTACTTTTCCTTGTCTTTTAGAAGGTTTAAGAACTATGAAAGAATGGGGATTTAAGTATAAGACATGTGGCTTCACTTGGGTAAAAAGAAATAAAGTAAGTGATACTTGGTTTTTTGGACTAGGGCATTGGACCAGAGCTAATGCAGAAATATGTTTAATTGCAACAAGAGGTCATATAAAGAGAACTTCAAATAAAATATCTCAAGTAGTAGATACTCATATTCAAGAACATAGTAAAAAGCCAGATATTGTGAGAGATAGAATAGTAGAACTTGTTGGAGATTTACCTAGAATTGAATTATTTGCAAGGCAGACTGTTGAAGGTTGGGATTGTTGGGGTAATGAAGTTTAATCAAAAGAAAAGGAGATAGATACAAATGATAAGATTATTAAGTTTATTTACTCGGAATAGGAGCATTTGAAAAAGCATTAAGAAATTTGAAAGTATCTTATGAATTAGTAGGATTTAGTGAAATAGATAAATTCGCAATAAAATCATATTGTGCAATTCATAATGTAGATGAAAATAAAAATTTAGGTGATGTAAAAAATATTAAAACAGAAAACTTAAAAGAAATAGATTTTATGACTTGGGGTTTTCCTTGTCAAGACATTAGTATTGCAGGACATTTAAAAGGAATAGAAAAAGGTAAAACTAGAAGTGGTCTATATTTTGAAGGTTATAGAATATTAAAAGATGTAAAACCAAAGGTAAGTATCATTGAAAATGTAAAAAATCTAACAAGTAAAAGATTTAGAGAAAAGTTTACAATGATATTAAAAGACATAGAAGATGCAGGTTATAATAACTATTGGAGAATATTAAATGCAAAGGATTATGGTATTCCACAGAACAGGGAAAGGGTATTTGTAGTATCTATTAGAAAAGATATTGACAGATGCTCTTTTAATTTTCCAGATAAACAATTTTTAAAAGTAAGATTAAAAGATTTATTAGAAGATAATATAGATGAAAAATATTATCTTTCTGATAAAGCAATAGGAAGATTAATAAGACATTCCAATAAAGTAATAAGAAAACAAGATAATCCCAATATAAGTGGTTGTTTATTAGCTGGTTACTTTAAAATGGGAGGTCGAGATCAGCAATACATAAGAGATAATGTAAAAAGAATTGCAGGAATATTTGATGAAGAAAATAAAAAACATCAAGCAGGAAGTATTTATGATAAAAACGGAATAGCACCTACTCTAACAAGAGCAAGTGGAGGACATGTGCAACCACATATTTTAGTAAATGAAGGAACAAAAAAAGGTTATACAGAAGCATACGAGGGAGATTCAATAAATGTTTCTTATCCCAATAATATTAGAAAAAGAGGCAGAGTTGGAAAACAAGTATCACAAACAATACTAGCAGGTAATGTAAATATGGGTACTGTAGAAAAAACAGATAAACTATTATGCTTAAATAATCAAGATGGAAAAAAAAGTATTCAAGATAGAATTTATAACACAAAAGGACTAATGCCAACAGTTACGGCAGGTAACTTTAAATCAAATATTGCAGAAGAAACAAGAAATATAATGTTTAATCCTTATAATAATAAAACTATAGAAAATATAGCACCTACACAAACTAGAAATTGTGGAAATATTAATTCAAGTGCAGCAGTTTTAGTAACAGAAGATGGAAAACATTTTTTTAGGATTAGAAAACTAACTCCAAAAGAATGTTGGAGGCTTATGCGGATTTTCAGACAAAGATTTTGAAAAAGCAAAGTCAGCACCAATGTCAGATACACAACTATATCGTCAAGCTGGAAACTCTATAGTTGTAAATGTACTAATGGAAATATTTAAAAAATTGATATTTGAGGACACAATAGATGCAAAATTTATATAATACCGATTGTTTAGAAAAAATGAAAGAAATTCCAGCTAAAAGTATAGATATGATTTTATGTGATTTACCTTATGGACTAACTAGGTGTGAATGGGATAAAAAAATAGACTTAAAGCGTATGTGGATTGAGTATGAAAGAATTATTAAAGACAATGGAGTAATATGTTTATTTGCACAAACTAAATTTTATTATGAACTAATAAAAAGTAATGAGAAATTATTTAGATATGATCTTATATGGGACAAAGTTTTAATAACAGGATTTTTAAATGCAAATAGACAACCACTTAGAAGTCATGAGCAAATTGCTATTTTTTATAAAAAGCAACCAAAATATAATCCACAAATGAGAAAAGGTAAACCATTGCACGGAAAGGGAAAGATAAAATTAGAGAAAATAAAAAAGAATAATGTATATGATAATTTTCATAATACTCCAGATTTAAGAAAAGGTAGTACAGAAAAATATCCTACAAGTATATTAAAATTTCAGAAATTACATCCAAGTCAGATGCTATATCCGACGGAAAAACCTATTGAATTATTGGAATATTTAATAAAAACTTATACAGATGAAAAAGATACTGTCTTAGATAATTGTATGGGGTCTGGAACAACTGGAGTTGCTTGCAAAAATACAAATCGTAATTTTATAGGTATAGAAATAGATAAAAAAGCATTTGAAATTGCTAAAAAAAGATTAAAAAAGTAAAGGAGATTCAATTATGCAAAATTCAAAAGAAACATATAAAGATTATTTAGTAAGAATTGTTACAAAAGAAATAGGAGAAGTTTTTGCAAGAAAAATGGATGAGGCTAAAAAAGAATTATTAGAAATGAATTATAAATCAGTTTTAGAAGGGACAGAAGAAATATTAAAAAATTATAAAAAATTAAAAGAACATATTACTTTGACAAAACAAGAAAAAGATGAATTGTTAGGAATCACAAAAGAATATGAAGATAAACAGTTAGAAAGTATAATGACAGGTTTATTCTCGGAAGATGAATTATATTTAGAAAGTTTATTGAAAAGCAGATATAAAACAAAAATGTTTATGGATTTTATAGATGGAATCCTTGAAAATTATTTAAAAAACAAAAGTAATGACAAAATAGAACTAAGAAAAAGAAATATATTAGAACATTTATATATTGAAGGAATGAAACAATCAGAATTTATTTATAAATATTATGAAGTTGATAGGACTTTTTATTCGGATAAGGAGAGGTTATTAAAAGATTTAGCTCCTTATTTTTTTGGCATAAAAGGAATCAATATATAAACTATTAACTTTATACAAAATTCCTAAAAGGCAGGAAAGAGATACAGAACGTATCTCGTAAACACATAGAAAAACAAGTTTTCTAGTCCTCTGTAAATGGCAAAAATATACAGAGAAAATGCAGAGAACAACAAATATAAAGATATTGGAATTTCAACAAAAGATAAGGATTACAAATGGAGGAATGAGTTTATGGGAAGAAAAAATAGAAGGAAAAGACCAAATATTACTAAGCACTTATGTATTTATGGGCGACTGTCAAGAAAAAATAATTCAGTTGCATACTGTAAATTACATAAGTGCTTTTTAGAACCGAAAGACATAGCAGAAAAGAAATGCAATTTTAAGAGATGTGTACATAAGCAAGAATTACAAAAGTAAAGGAGAAATAAGTATATGGAGACTAATCAGTTATTAATTAACTATTATAAAAAAGAAGAAATAAAAAAAGCAAAACAAAGAAGGCAAGAAGGCAGCACATTAGAAGAAATTATAAGACTATCTAATAAAGAATATATTTCAGTAGAAGAAATAAAACAAGCACTTGGAATTGATGAAGATGATTATGATATAGAGAAAAGAGAAGAAATAGAAGAACATGAAATTGATGAACACGATACAATTATCGAAAATGAAGAAAATAATAATGAACAAACTGTAGAAAATAATAATGACAATGTTAAAGTTATAATGATAGCAGAAGATAAATTAGAGGACTATCCAAATCAACCTTTTAAATTATATGATGATGATAAAAAGCAAGAAATGATAGAGAGTATAAAAATAAATGGAATTATGCAACCATTAATTGTTAGACCAATAGGAGAAGCAAAGTATCAGATACTTGCTGGACATAATCGTAGAAATTGTGCAAGAGAAGTAGGTCTAACTGAGTTACCTTGTATAGTAAAAGAAAATCTAACAGATGATGAAGCAAAGATTTATTTAATAGATACAAACTTATGCACAAGAGATAATATTTCTCCAATGGAAAGAGCAAAGGCATATAGAATGAAATATGATACATATAAAAAAAGAAATATTAAAACACTAATGATTGAAGAAATAAGGAAAGATAATTATGGAATGGCAAGGGCAATTATAATCAAAGAAGAAAAAACAAGCAATGGAACAATACAAAGATATTTAAGATTAACATATTTAATTCCAGAATTACAAGAATTAGTAGAAGTAGGAAAGTTAAGTTTAAATTTTGGAGAAAAAATTAGCTTTCTTTCAAGTGAAGAACAAAAAGTTCTATCGGAATTATTAGCAGATGAAAAGATAAAACTAACTGATAATATTATAAAGAGAATTAGAAAAGCATCAGAAAATTATAAATTAGATAATCCATTGAATTTTTTATCAAAAGAAGAAATGTTAGATTTAATAAAAAACAGGAGTAAAATACAACTAGAATT
>CAYVCM010000044.1:0-13224 GCA_964449925.1 uncultured Clostridium sp. | reverse complement strand
GAAGCAAGAGAACTAGGAATTGGTGGAGAAGTATTAGCATATGTTTGGTAATTTAATAATAAAGAGGTTTAAGCCTCTACATTAATCAAAAGGAGGGAAAAACAAAAATGTCAAGAATAGGAAATAAACCAATTACAGTACCATCAGATGTTACAGTAAAAATAGATGGACAAAAAGTTACAGTAACAGGACCAAAAGGCACATTAGAAAAAGAATTTCACAAAAATATTTCTATTAAATTAGAAGAAAATGTGATTACTGTAACAAGAAGTAATGACGAAAAAGAAAATAGAAGCTTACATGGATTGACAAGAACTTTAATTAATAATATGATAATTGGTGTAACACAAATGTATAGTAAAGAATTACAAATTAATGGTGTTGGATATAGAGTTGTAAAACAAGGAAATAACTTAAATTTAACATTAGGTTATTCACACCCAGTTACATTTGAAGCACCAGAAGGAATTACTTTTGATGTTCCAAATGCAAATACAATTATCGTTAAAGGAATTGATAAAGAGCTAGTTGGACAAACAGCAGCAGAAGTAAGAAAACAAAGACCACCAGAAGTATATAGAGGTAAAGGTATTAAATATGCTGATGAGGTTATTAGACGTAAAGAAGGTAAAACTGGTAAATAATTTCTAAGAAAGGAGTAATAAAATGGTAAAGAAGACAGATAGAAAAATGGAAAGACAAAGAAGACATATGCGTGTTAGAAGAAAAATATCTGGAACAGCTGAAAGACCAAGATTGTGTGTTTATAGAAGTAATAGTAATATTTATGCACAAATTATTGATGATGTTGCTGGTAATACATTAGTTTCAGCATCAACATTAGATAAAGAAATAAAAACAAAACATGCCAATAAAGAAGCAGCAAAAGAAGTTGGAACTTTAATAGCAAAAAGAGCAGCTGATAAAAAAATAACAGATGTTGTTTTTGACCGTGGTGGATATATTTATCATGGTGTTGTTAAAGAGTTAGCTGAAGCTGCAAGAGAAGGCGGACTTAAATTTTAATAAAATTAAAAAGGAGAACATTTTAGCAAAGTTCATAAGCGAATCACAAGGGAAGAGGAAATACCTTAACGCAAGTGGAAGTGACTAAGAAATAAAGTGTGTCTCCTGACATTAATCGAAGAAGGAGGGAAACAAAACTGATGGAAGAAAATAATGAATTAAAAGAAAAAGTAGTTGCTATCAACAGAGTTGCTAAAGTTGTAAAAGGTGGTAGAACTTTTAGATTTAGTGCAGTTGTAGTTGTTGGTGATGAAAACGGACATGTTGGAGTTGGAAACGGTAAAGCAGCAGAAGTTCCAGATGCTATTAAAAAAGCAATTCAAGAAGCTAAGAAAAATTTAATAGAAGTACCTGTTGTTAATACATCAGTACCACATGAATATGTTGGAACATTTGGAAGTGCAAAAGTTATGTTAAAACCAGCAGCTATTGGTACTGGAGTTATAGCAGGAGGAAGTGTTAGACCAGTTCTAGAACTTGCAGGATATAAAAATATCAGAACAAAAGTTATTGGAACAAATAACCCAAGAAATGTTGTTTATGCTACATTAGAAGGTCTAAAAGCAATGCAAACAGTAGAACAAGTAGCTAAAAAAAGAGGTAAAAAAGTAGAAGATATTATATAGAGGGAGGTGCAAACCGAATGAAACTTGATGAATTAAAACCAGCTGTAAGTAAAGTAAAAAGAAATAGAGTAGGTCGTGGTATAGCATCAGGAAATGGTAAGACATCAGGAAGAGGACAAAAAGGACAAAAAGCCAGATCTGGTGGAGGAGTAAGAAGAGGTTTTGAAGGTGGTCAAACACCATTATATAGAAGATTACCAAAAAGAGGATTTACCAATATTCATGCAAAAACATACACAGAAGTAACATTAAAAATGCTTAACAAATCAAAAGCAACAGATGTCACAGCTGAAACATTATTAGAAGAAGGAATTATTGGAAAAATTAATGATGGAATCGTTATATTAGCAACTGGAAAATTAGAGAAAAAATTAAATGTAAAAGCCAAAAGATTTACAGCAAAAGCAAAAGAAGAAATTGAAGCTTTAGGCGGAAAGGCTGAGGTGGTTTAATTGTTTAATACAATAAAAAATGCAATAAAGACACCAGATGTAAGAAAGAGATTATTATATACATTATTATTAATTGTAGTATTTAGATTAGGATGTTATATAACTGTACCAGGAGTAGATAGCATAGCACTAAATGAAGCTATGGGAGATACAGAAGGTATTGCAGGATTAATTGATATGATTTCAGGAGGTGCGTTCTCTAGGTTCTCTGTTTTTGCAATGTCAATTAGTCCATATATTACAGCTTCAATTGTTATCCAATTATTATCTATGATTATACCTGCATTAGAAAGGCTAACAAAAGAAGGTGGAGAAGCAGGAAGACAAAAAATTAACAGATATACAAAGATTTTAACAATTGTTCTATCATTAGTAGAATCAATAGGAATTTATTTTGCATATAATTCAAGTGGAATATTTGTAGATGACACATTTTTGACAGGTGCCTTAGTTGTAGTAGGATTAGTAACAGGTACATCTATCTTAATGTGGCTTGGAGATCAAATAACTAATAAAGGTGTAGGAAATGGAATTTCATTATTAATCTTTGTTGGTATTATTTCAGGATTACCAAGTGGTCTTGTTACATTATGGGATTTAATTATGCAAAATGAAGCATTTAGCACACCAGGATTTTTAACAGCTTTAGGTGTTGTTATTGGAGCTATTATATTAGTAGCTGGTGTTGTATTTGTACAACAAGCAGAAAGAAGAATACCAGTACAATACTCTAAAAAAGTTGTTGGTAGAAAAATGGTAGGGGCTCAAAATACACATATTCCATTAAAACTTGCAATGGCAGGTGTTATGCCTGTAATCTTTGCATCATCATTTATGACATTTCCAGCAATGATAATTCAAATATTTGTACCAGATATTACTAGTCAAACAGGATTTTTGGCAGGATTATATAATTTCTCAATTGCAACATCATCATCAGATGTAGGAATTGGATATTCAATAGCAAATGCAATAGTGTATTTATTATTAATTTTAGGGTTCACATATTTTTATACTTATGCTACATTTAATCCAGCAGAAATATCAAGTAACATTAAGAGAAATGGTGGATTTATTCCTGGAATTAGAGCAGGAAAACCAACAACAGAATATTTATCATCTGTTATCTCTAAATTAACACTTTTTGGTGGATTATTCTTATCAATTATAGCAATTATACCTATGTTACTAAGATTTACAGACTTAGATGTTGCATTTGGAGGTACATCAATATTGATTGTTGTAGGTGTTGCTTTAGAAACAGTTCAACAACTAGAATCCTTGTTAGCAATGAGACACTACAAAGGATTTTTGGAAAAATAAAAGTATGTATTAAGAAAAATATAGTCAATATAAGACTTGAATATAAAAAGTTGCCAAATGGCATATACCTTTTGGCAACTTTGAAATGATTTTTTCAATATTTATTTTTCATGTGAATAAATATTGAAAAGGTTATTTTTACATTATAAAACAACACCAAACCAAAAATAAAAAGTAAAGGAAGTGTTTTTATGATAATTATTATGTTAGGAGCTCAAGGAACTGGAAAAGGTACAGTTGCAAGTATTATTAGTAAAGGAACAGGATTACCACAAATTTCAACAGGAGATATTTTTAGAAAAAATATTAGTGAAAAAACTACATTAGGAATGAAAGCAGAAAGTTATTTATCAAAGGGAGAATTAGTACCAGACGAAGTAACAGTTCCAATGGTAGAAGATAGATTAACATGGGAAGATGCAAAAAATGGAGCAATTTTAGATGGATTCCCAAGAACAATTGCACAAGCAGAAAAATTAGATGAAATGTTAAGTAAAAGTGGAAATAAGGTAGATTTAGTCATAAATCTAGTAACACCAAAAGATGAATTAATTGACAGAATGTTAACAAGAAGAGTATGTACAAACCAAGAATGTAAAACAACATATAATACAAAATTAAATCCACCAAAACAAGAAGGGATTTGTGACAAATGTGGATCACCATTAAAACAAAGAGAAGATGACTCTGATCCAGAAGCTATAAAAAGAAGATTAGAAATTTATGAGGAAAAAACAAGTCCATTAGTTGGATATTATGACAAAAAAGGTGTGCTAAAAACAGAAACAGTAAGTTTGTCTATAAATAGAATGGGAAAAGATGTGGCAGAAGATATTATTAAACTATTAAGTGATAAAGACTAATACGATTATATAAATTATTTTCCTTTTTTCCCATACAATAAAAAAGTTTTTCTAATAGATATTTAGAAAGAAGGAAATAAAATGGTAACAATAAAATCTAAAAAAGAAATAGAATATATGCGCGAAGCTTGTAAAGTTGTTGCTTTAACATATAAAAAATTAGAAGAAGTGATAAAACCAGGAATGACGACATGGGAATTAGATAAAATAGCAGAAAAAACAATGAGAAGTTTAGGTGCTATACCAGCAGAAAAAGGATATGATAGTGGTATAAGAGGAGTACCTAAATTTCCAGCTTCAATTTGTGTATCTATCAATGACGAAGTTATTCATGGTATTCCATCAAAAAACAAAGTGATAAAAGAAGGCGATATTGTTAGCGTAGATACAGTAGCATTAAAAAATGGCTTTAATGGAGATGCTGCAAGAACATTTATGGTTGGTAGTGTTTCTAAAGAAGCGAAAAGATTAGTAGAAACTACAAAGCAAGCTTTTTTTGAAGGTATTCAATATGCAAAACCAGGTAACAGAATTGGAGATGTTTGTCATGCTATTGGGGAATATGTTCATTCACAAGGATATTCTGTGGTTAAAGAATTTCAAGGACATGGAATTGGAAGAGAAATGCATGAAGATCCAGGTATACCCAACTATGGAAAAGCTGGTAGAGGAATTAGGCTAGAACCAGGTATGACATTGGCCATAGAACCTATGGTAATTCAAGGAAAGCCAAATATTTTACAATTAGATGATGGGTGGACAATTATAACAGAAGATGGAAGCTTATCAGCTCATTATGAAAATACAATTTTAATTACAGAAAAAGAGCCAGAAATATTGACAATACTTTAATTATGATGTATAATACAATAGTTATTATACACAATGAAATATTTTCCAAAAATAGCTCTTTAAGGAGGGAAAGATTTTGTCAAAAGAAGATGTTATTGAAGTTGAAGGAGTAGTTGTAGAATCACTACCAAATACAACATTTAAAGTAGAATTAGAAAATGGACATCAAATTTTAGCCCATATATCAGGGAAATTAAGAATGAATTATATCAAAATTTTACCAGGTGATAAGGTAAAGGTAGAACTTTCACCTTATGATTTAAATAGAGGTAGAATTACTTGGAGAGCAAAATAAAATAAATAAAAATTAACCCAAATATATATATAACTTATTTAGGAGGTGCAAAAATGAAAGTTAGACCATCAGTAAAGAAAATATGCGATAAATGTAAAATAATTAAAAGAAAAGGGAAATTAAGAGTAATTTGTGAAAACCCTAAACACAAACAAAGACAAGGATAGTCTTAAATTTTGCTAATAACACAAATTTGGTAGCGGCTGTGAAATCAAAAATGATTTACATATCAATTTGTGTTTATATATATGTTTTAAAGAAATCTAAAGACTGGGGTAAACACCAGTGCATTTCACCTTTAGATGGAATTAAGACAAACAAAATTATAATATTAAAAACAAGAATTTTGGAGGTGCAAAAACATATGGCTCGTATAGCAGGAGTAGATTTACCTAGAGAAAAAAGAGTTGAAATAGGACTTACATATATCTATGGAATTGGTGTATCAAGTTCTAGAAAAATCTTGGAAAAAGCTGGAATTAATCCAGATACAAGAGTAAAAGATTTAACAGATGAAGAAGTTAATAGTATAAGAAAAGTAATTGATGAATCTTACAAAGTTGAAGGTGATCTAAGAAGAGAAGTAGCATTAAACATTAAAAGATTGACAGAAATTGGATGCTACAGAGGTCTAAGACATAGAAGAGGTCTTCCAGTTAGAGGACAAAGAACAAAAACAAATGCTAGAACAAGAAAAGGTCCTAGGAAGTTGGTTAGTAAGAGTAAGAAATAGTTTAAAATTGATTAAAAACATCAATCTGCACATTTTTGAAATTTATTCCAAACCTCGATGTACAAAGCGTACACCTTCGTCTTGTAATAAATGACAAAAATGCACATCTTAATATTTTTAATCAATTTTAAAGGACATAAAAAATATCGATTAAAAAAAGATGAAAGCTTCACTTAAATAAAAAGGAGGGAATTAGTAACAATGGCTAATAGTAAGACAACTAGAAAAACAGTTGCAAGAAGAAATAGAAAAAATATAGAAAAAGGTCAAGCACACATTCATTCTAGTTTTAACAATACAATTGTAACAATAACAGATGTACAAGGAAATGCAATTTCTTGGGGAAGTGCCGGAGAACTAGGATTTAAAGGTTCTAGAAAAAGCACACCATATGCAGCTGGACAAGTTGCTGAAACAGCAGCAAAAGCAGCTATGGAACATGGTTTAAAAACTGTTGAGGTATTTGTTAAAGGACCAGGTGCTGGTAGAGAAGCAGCTATTAGAGCACTTCAAACAGCAGGATTAGAAATAAGTGCAATTAAAGATGTAACACCAATACCACACAATGGATGTAGACCACCAAAAAGAAGAAGAGTATAAAACAAAGAATAAAATGGAAAAAAGGAGAGCATTTTAGCAAAGGTAAGGTGTATCCCCTGACATTAAAAGAAAGGAGAAATAAAATGGCAAGATATAAAGACGAACAATGTCGTAGATGCCGTAGAGAAGGACAAAAATTGTTCTTAAAAGGTGATAGATGTTATTCAGACAAATGCAGTATTTCAAGAAGAAACTATGCACCAGGACAACATGGACAAAAAAGAGCAAAACTTTCTGAATACGGAATGCAATTAAGAGAAAAACAAAAAACAAAAGCATATTATGGAGTTGGAGAAAAACAATTTAGAAAATATTTTGAAATGGCTTCAAACAAAAAAGGTATAACAGGTGAAAACCTATTACAAATTCTAGAAAGTAGATTAGATAATGTTGTATATAGATTAGGATTTGGAACATCAAGAGCACAAGCAAGACAATTTGTAAATCATGCACAATTTGATGTAAATGGTAAAAAAGTAGATATTCCATCTTACCTAGTAAAACCAGGAGATGTTATTACAGTAAGAGAAATCAAAAAAGACAATGCAACAATAAAAACAAACATTGAAGAATCTGCTAAAAGACCAGTTCCAGCATGGTTAGAAAAAGATAATGAAAAAATGAGTGGTAAAGTATTAAGATTAGCATCTAGAGAAGATATTGACATTCCAATCGAAGAACATTTGATAGTAGAGCTTTACTCAAAATAATTGTAAAAGTTAATTATAAAGGTTTGATAAAAACAATAATAATTTTACAAAAGAAACCTGTGAAGTTTTTAAAAAGTTTGAGATACAATCTCGAATATTAGGAGGTAAAAATGATAGAATTTGAAAAGCCAAATATTGAATGTCTAGAGGTAGATGATACAAACAATTACGCAAAATTTGTATGTGAACCATTAGAGAGAGGATATGGAGTAACAATTGGAAATTCTTTAAGAAGAATATTACTTTCATCACTACCAGGATGTGCGATAACAAGTGCTAAAATTGACGGAGTACTACATGAATTTTCAACAGTACCAAATGTTGTAGAAGATGTACCAGAAATCATCGTAAATTTAAAAAGTGTTAGATTAAAATTTTCAGAAAATGAAGATAAAATATTAAGAATCGACCATAAAGGTGAAGGTGAAGTATTAGCAGGAGATATTATCACAGATGGAACAGTAGAAATATTAAACCCAGATTTACATATTGCCACTGTTTCAGAAGGTGGACATCTAAAAATAGAAATGACTGCTGATAGAGGAAGAGGATATAACTCAGCTGAAAAAAATAAAAAAACAAATCAAGATATATCTGTACTTCCAATAGATTCTATCTATACACCAGTAAAAAAAGTAAATTACCAAGTAGAAAATACAAGAGTAGGACAAATGGTAGATTATGACAAATTAGTAATAGAAGTATGGACAGATGGTAGTTTGAAAGCACATGAAGCATTAAGTTTGGCAGCAAAAGTAATGACAGGACATCTAGAATTATTTATTGATTTATCAGAAGCTGCTAAAAATACACAAGTTATGATTGAAAAAGAAGAATCTAAAAAAGAAAAAGTATTAGAAATGTCAATAGAAGAACTAGAATTATCAGTAAGATCATTCAATTGCTTAAAAAGAGCAGGTATTGCAACAGTAGAAGATTTAACAAATAAATCTGAAACAGATATGATGAAAGTAAGAAATTTAGGTAAAAAATCTTTTGATGAAGTAACAGCAAAATTACATTCATTAGGATTAGATTTTGCCAAAGAAGACGAATAGAAAAAATAAAAAAAGGAGATAACTTTAGCACAATGGTAAACAATCATTCATAAGGGAAGAGGAAATCCTTAACCTAAGTGAAAATGACCAAAAGGCAAAGTATGTCCCCTGACATTAGTTTAAAGGAAGGTGAAAAAATTGGCTACAAATAGAAAATTAGGTAGAACAACAGACATCAGAATGGCAATGTTAAGAACACTAACAACAGACTTAATTATGTATGGAAAAGTAGAAACAACACTAGCAAGAGCAAAAGAAGTAAAATCAATTGCAGATAGTATAATATCACTTGCCATCAAAGAAAAAGACAACTATGAAGAAGTAGAAGTAAAAGTTGTAAAAGCAAAATTAGATTCTAAAGGTAATAAAGTAACTGAATTAGTAAAAAGCAAAAACGGAAAAGAATATTTAAAAGTTGTTAAAGAAGAAACAACTGAAAAAAGACAAAAAGATATGCCATCAAGACTAAATGCTAGAAGAAAAATTATGAAAAAAATTAATAAAGTTATTGATAGTGAAGGTAAAAATGTAGATTTACCAGCAAAGCTATTTAATGAAATTGCTCCAAAATACGCAGGTAAAAATGTAGGAGGTTATACTAGAATTGTAAGAGTAGGACCTAGAAAAGGTGACGGAGCAGAAGTTGCTATATTACAATTAATATAAAGATAAAAATTAATCCTAGTCCACTGTGGAAAAGGATTATTTTTTATTGAATAGGAAAAATTGCTTTTTTCTATTTATTAAAATTTATTAAAGGAACAAAAAAATGATGAAAAAAAATATAAGAAAAATGAAAATAGAAGATTTTGAAAAAATAATGGAAATATTTGATGAAACAGATTTTGGTTGTGTAGGAATAAAAGAAATATATAAACCTGGAAGACAAGAACAGATGTTAATGATGAGAGAAGTATTACGAGAAGAAACAGAAGAAAGAATTTTAGTTTTAGAAAATTCTGATGAAGTAATAGGATATGCAGTAATTCAAGAAAGTAACGATAATTGGCATATAGGACAATTTGCTATTGCATCTAATTATAGAGGACAAGGTATGGGAAAATATTTTATGAAAAATATTCAAGAAATGGCAAAAAAATGCAAAAAAAATATTTCATTAGAATGCTACGAAAAAGATAATGCATTTTTCTCAAAACAAGGTTTTGAAAAAATAAGTGAAGATGAAATTGAAACAGAATATAAATGGATTTATCAAAATTCAAAAGAATTTGAAATAGAACTATAATACTTTGTCTAATATTTGGTAAAAATAATATTGCTCCTAGTGAAAATAGTTTGCTTATTGAAAAATCCACATTAGATTAAAATAAAAAATTTAAGCTTTTTTTAAGAGTTTATTGATAAAGTGTAAAAAAATAAGAAAAGCGTGCGTTAACGGAATCAAAGATTTCGACGCACACATGTGCAAAATTGCTTCGCAATTATTACACAAATATAGGATGCTGAATCTTGTTGTATACGGAAAAATCTTATATGGGGTCAAGATAAAAGTCGATTTTTCCTATACAATAAAAAAGGGGGAAAAAATATGTTTAAAAAATTTACCAAAAAAATACTTAGTATTATAGTTATATTTACTATAATTACAAGTCAACTTTCTGCTATGAATATGGTTATAGCAGTAAATTCAAGTGATACATCAATCACAGCAACAGATGATGAGACAAAAAGCAATATCGAAGAGCAATTAAATCTTGCAAATAACACAGATTATACTTGGAGTTATGATACAAGTTCAGATTCTTGGGTAATGTCTATTGTAACAGCAGTTACAAACCCAGAAATTGAAGATGAACAAGGAGTTTCTGTTTGTGTTCCAGGAGCATATGTAATTGGAATTGATACAGACAGAGATGGAATAGCAGATATAACATCAAGTAATTATAGTGAAGAAGTAAATGGAAATTTAATTATTAATGAAGAAGGAACAATTACAAGTTCTAATGGACAAACATATACTGCCACATCTTGTCCTGTAATAATAAATACAGGGGCAGCAGGATATAGTTCTTCTACTAATACAACAGCATCAACAACATATGCTTCAGAAGGATATATAAATGTTGCTTGTGGTAATAGAGGAAAACAAGACACAGCAACAGATTCAGACGGAAATACTTATTATACAGGTGATGCACCTAGTTGTTTAGTAGATCAGAAAAATGCAGTTAGATTTGTAAAATATAATATTTTATTAGGAAATATTCCAGGTAGTGTAGATTATTTTGTATCAACAGGAGGTTCTGGGGGAGGAGCACATGCTACAATGTTAGCAGCTACATCAAACAATGAAGACTACTATGATTATGAAATAGAAGCAGGTGCAGTTGGTGTTTATCGTAATTCAGATGGCAGTTATAGTACAACTGTTACAATAGATGGAGAAGATTATGAAATTTCTGATGGTGTATGGGGATGTGTTGCATATAGTGCCATAACTTCATTATATTCGGCAGATATGGCTATGGCATTCGAATATTATCTAGATGAAGACTATACATTTAATACAGAATTTCAAGAAAAATTAGCAGAAATATTATCAGCAGAATATATGGAATATATTAATGAGCAAAATTTATCTGTTAATGAAGCAGATGTTGACCTAGATATAAATGGAGACGGTGATAAAACAGATACAATCGATTTAAAAATTGAATATGATGAAGATAAATATGCAGATACAAACGGATATGGTGGAACATATTTGGATTTTTATTTAGCAGAATTTATTTCAAACTTACAATGGTATATTGATAATTTAGATTATGCAGAAGATTGGACATGGTTTGATTCTGACGGAAATGCATTATCTGATGATGAAGTAGCAAATATGACATCACAAGAAAAAGCAGTAGCATATATAGAAGGAAGATATGCATCTAGTTCTACTTCTTCTAATGAAATAGGAGGAGGTATGCGTGGGGGAAATGCACCAGGAGACGCAGAAGATGGAGAAAATTTACCAGATGAAGATAAACCAGCAGATATGGAAAATACAGGTGATTTACCAGATGGAGATAAGCCAACAGATATGGAAAATACAGATGATTTACCAGATGGAGATACACCAACCGATATAGAAGATACAGATGATATGCCAAATAGAGCTACATCAGGAAACATAGGAGATACAGATAATTTACCAGAAGATATGGAAGAAGAAGTTGGAACACCTGATAGTGGAACAACACAAAGTGCAACAAGTTCAATAAATTCATCTAATTACAGTTCATTTGAAGAAATGTATGAAGCATATAAGGAAGATATAGAAGAAATTTATGCAGGAGATGAGTATGGAAACAATATAGTAGAACTATATAATCCTTTACAATATATAGGAGCAGAAACAACAGAAAATCCAACATGGACAAGAATTGTAATGGGAGCAGCAGAAGGAGATATGTCTATGTTTTCATCTCTTGAATTACAAGTAAAATGGTTAGCAAATGGTACTGATAGTGTTATTGAATGGCAATGGGATGGAGGACATGTACCATCTGAAGTTTTAGGAGAATCACTTACATTATATGTAGACGAGATGTATGGTAAATATGTTAGTGGTGCAGAAACAATTACAAAAACAGAAGCAGAAGTACAAACAACAAATGGAACAGAAACAGAGAGTACAGGAACAGATTTAAGTTCATGGGTAGATTATGATGATATTGATAATATATCTTTTAGCTTAGCATCAGCTGTATCTTATAGAACTGCTGGAGCAAGTAAAGCAGTACCAGGATTTGATGTTATAGATTATGGACAAGAAGATTATGTATTTGGAGACACAGAGCAAGATGCTAGACACTGGGATATATATGTATTACAAGCATTTGAAGAAAATTATTCAGTATTACAAACTTTATTTGATGAAGAAATATCATCAGAAACTGAATCATCATCAAATATAATGTATATTGTTATTGCTTTAGTTATAGTAATAGTTATTATTCTTATAATTGTAATTGCTTTGAAAAAAAGAAGAAAAATAGAATAAGTTTTATGAGAAACTATCATGGTTATATAGAAATTGTATAAAACATTAAGATAAAAACAAATAATAGAAAGAACTTTGAAGATAATCCTTTAAAGTTCTTTTATTATTGTGTAGAGAGAAAATTCACTAAACAATTAAAAAAACATATAATAAACCATAGGAGGCAACAATATGGAATTTGTAGTAAATACAATATTTTGGACATTAGCCCTATACGGTTTATATGAAATACTAAAAAACATCATATACATTAATACATATACAAAATTCAAAAGCAAAGGCATTTATTTAATTATAGGTGTCAAAAATCAAGAAGAAATAATAGAAGGATTTTTGAGATCTATGTTATTTAAAATTTTATATGGAAAAGAAGATTACTTAAAAAACATCATTGTAGCAGATCTAGAATCTACAGATGACACAAAAGAAATTTCGAAAAAATTATCAAAAGAATATGATTGTTTAAAAGTATTGAATTGGAAAGAAGCAAGAGAATTATTGGACAATATAGATGAAAGTTAATTCTGGAGAAACTAAAAAAAATTAAAATTTTATTGTCATCAAAAGTTTTTTTTGGTATGATATGAATAAGATATAAATTATAAATTATAGAAATAAAAGGGGAATAAAATAATGAGTTTAAGAGCAGTAAATCAATTTTTTGGCTATGG
>CAYVCM010000043.1:9865-13360 GCA_964449925.1 uncultured Clostridium sp. | reverse complement strand
CTGACTGGTCTGTCCCAATTTTGATATTGACATTGGAAAAATTTAAGCATATACTAAGGTTGTGAAAATTTAATTAAAGGAGGCAATCAAGAATGGAAAACATGATAGAAATTAGATGGCATGGTAGAGGTGGACAAGGTGCCAAAACAGCATCTTTATTACTAGCAGATGCAGCATTTAATACTGGTAAATATATTCAAGGATTTCCTGAATATGGTCCTGAAAGAATGGGTGCTCCTATTACTGCATACAACAGAATAAGTGAAACACCTATAACTATTCACAGTAATATTTATGAACCAGATTATGTAGTTGTTGTAGATGATACTCTTTTAGAATCTGTTGATGTAACTTCTGGTTTAAAAGAAACAGGAGCTATTGTAATTAATACAACAAAATCTGCTGAATATCTAAAAAAAGCTTTAAAAGGATATTCTGGTGAAATTTATACAATTGATGCTAGAAAAATTTCAGAGGAAGCTTTAGGAAGATATTTTCCAAATACACCTATGCTAGCAGCAATTGTGAAAGTAAGTAAAATTATGACAGATGATGAATTATTAGAAGATATGAAAGGTTCTTTTAAACATAAATTTGCAAAGAAACCTGAAGTAATAGATGGGAACATGAAAGCTTTAGAAATGGCTTTGCAAGAAATTAAGAAGATTCAATAACATATTACATACAATAGAAAAATATTTTTAGCAAAGATTAATTTTAATAACAAAGTTCATACTTTTTTGTATGCAACAACATTTTAAATTAACTTTAATTAAACTAAAAACAAAGCTAAAATGTAATTTTAGGAAAGGAATGATGTTAAAAATGACAGATATAAATACAAATACACCAATGGAAAAATTAACTCCAGGTGGAGATATTTATACTGCTGGAAATGCAAGAGACTTCAAAACTGGTGACTGGAGAAGTTCTTATCCTGTATTTTTACCTGATAAATGCAAACAATGTGGCTTATGCTTCCCTGTTTGCCCTGAAGATGCAATTCCAGTAGGAAAAGATGATTTAAAAAGAAAAGATTTTGATTTTGATTATTGTAAAGGTTGTGGCGTATGTGCTAAAGTATGCCCATTTAAAGCAATTGAAATGAGAGAGGAAGGTGTTGAACAATGAGTATAAGAGAAAGATTAAGTGGTAATGAAGCAGCCGCAACTGCTATGAAACAAATTAATCCAGATGTTGTTGCAGCCTTCCCTATTACACCTTCAACAGAAATACCTCAATATTTTTCTACTTTTGTAGATAATGGATTAGTTGATACAGAATTTGTTGCTGTTGAAAGTGAACATAGTGCAATGAGTGCTTGTATAGGTGCAGAATCTGCTGGTGGAAGAGCTATGACTGCTACATCTGCAAATGGTTTATCTTTAATGTGGGAAATGATATATATTGCTTCAAGTTTGCGTTTACCAATAGTTATGTCTTTAGTAAATAGAGCTGTATCAGGACCTTTAAACATACATAATGACCATTCAGATGCTATGGGAGTAAGAGATGCTGGTTGGATTATGTTATTTTCAGAAAATAATCAAGAAGCTTATGATAACCTTTTAATGGCACATAGAATTGCAGAAAACAAAAATGTTTTACTTCCATTAATGGTTTGTCAAGATGGATTTATTACTTCACATTCTATTGAAAATATAGAACTTGTTGAAGATGAGAAAGTAAAAGAATTTGTTGGAGAATATAAACCAGAACATTATTTATTAAATAGAGATGAACCAATTGCCGTTGGTCCATTAGATTTACAAGGATATTTATTCGAACATAAAGCTCAACAAGCAGAAGCAATGAAGAACGCAAAACAAGTTATTTTAGATGTAGCAAAAGATTTTGAAAAATTAACTGGTAGAAAATATGAACTTTTTGAAGAATACAAGTTAGATGATGCAGAAATTGCTATTGTTTGTATGAACTCAACTGCTGGAACAACAAAATTTGTTGTTGACAGATTAAGAGAACAAGGTGTAAAAGCAGGATTATTAAAAATTCGTGTATTTAGACCATTCCCAGTAGAAGAAATTTCAAAAGCATTATCACATCTAAAAGCAATTGCTGTATTAGATAAAGCAGATTCTTTAAATGCCGCTGGTGGTGCTTTATTTGAGGATATCACATCTGCTATGTATGTAAATAATATCCATGTACCTGCTGTAAACTATGTTTATGGTATTGGTGGTAGAGATACAAAATCAGATGATATCGAAAGTGTTTATACAGATTTATTAGAAATTGTTAAAACTGGAAAAATAGATAATCCTTATCGTTATGTAGGATTAAGAAAGGAAGGTGACAAATAATGCCTTATAATGTAAAAGAAATCGTTGCAAATAAACCTTCAAGATTTACTCCTGGACATAGAATGTGTGCTGGTTGTGGAGCTCCTCCTATTGCAAGACATGTTATGAGAGCTTTAAAACCAGAAGATCATGCAGTTGTAGCAAATGCAACTGGTTGTATGGAAGTTTCTACATTTATTTATCCATATACTGCTTGGACAGATTCTTTTATTCATACAGCATTTGAATGTGCTGGTGCTACACTTGCAGGAGCAGAAGCAGCTTATGTTTCTATGAAAAAACAAGGAAAATTACCAGCTGATGGAGATACAAAATTTATCGCTTTTGGTGGAGATGGTGGAACATACGATATTGGTTTACAATCTTTATCTGGTGCCATGGAAAGAGGACATGATATGGTTTATGTATGTTATGATAATGGTGCATACATGAATACAGGTATTCAACGTTCTTCTGCTACACCAAAATATGCAGATACTACTACTTCACCTGCTGGAACAGTAGTTCCTGGAAAAACACAATGTAGAAAAGATTTAAGTAAAATAATGGTAGGACATCATATTCCATATGTTGGTCAAACTATTGCTCACATGAATTTTAAAGATCTATATGAAAAAGCTGAAAAAGCAATTTATACAGAAGGTCCTGCATTTTTGAATGTATTGTCTCCATGTCCTAGAGGATGGGGATATCCAACAGAAGATTTAATGCAAATTAATAAACTTGCTGTTGAAACTTGTTATTGGCCTCTATATGAAGTTGTTGATGGTGTATATCATATTTCATATAAACCTGCTAAAAAATTACCAATTGAGGAATTTTTAAAACCACAAAAGAGATTTAGACATATGTTTAAACCTGGTAATGAATGGATGATTGAAGATTTCCAAAAAATTGTTGATGAAAGATGGCAAGAATTATTAGATTTAGAAGAAATAACAAATAAATAATTTAAAAGGCGTGCATTAAAATTATTGCACGCCTTTCTTATTGTATAGGAAAAATCAACTTTTATTCCTCAACTGGAGCCTCTACTGGACACACACCTGCACAAGTTCCACAACTGATACATGCTGATGCATCAACTACAAATTTATCATCACCTTGTGATATACATTCAACTGGACATTCTGCCGCACATGCTCCACATGATATACATTTATCTGTTATTTTA
>CAYVCM010000043.1:0-9765 GCA_964449925.1 uncultured Clostridium sp. | reverse complement strand
AACTGGACATTCTGCCGCACATGCTCCACATGATATACATTTATCTGTTATTTTATATGCCATCTATGTTCACCTCCTTACAGTTCTTGCTTCTCTATTGTTTCAATGTTAAATTCTATATTTTATAATTTTGTAATAAATACAAATAATCGATTTTATTTATTGTTTAATTTATTATTTAACTTTATTTATTGTTAATTGAAATATTATTTTATTCTTCTCTCATTTCTTCTTCCTGTTTTTCTAATTTTTCTAGCTCTTCTAATTCTTTTTGATGTTCGATTTCTTCTTGGTCTAACCTTTCTTTCTCTTCATCTTTTATTACTTTAATATCTTTTACATCATATCTTCTAAAAATATAGTCATCACCTTGTTTTATTTTTACTCTAACTCTTTCCTTTAATGTTTCAATAGATTCTACTTCTCCTTCTCCCTCTTCAGTTTTTACAATTGCTCCTATATGTGGTAAATTCTTCAACTTTTCTTGATAAACCTCGTTTTCATATTTCAAGCAACACATAAGTCTACCACAATTTCCTGATATTTTAGAAGGATTTAATGATATATTCTGCTCTTTTGCCATTTTGATAGAAACTGCTGCAAAATCATTTAAAAAGGTACAACAACATAATTCACGACCACAAATACCATTTCCTCCAATTTTTTTTACTTCATCTCTTACACCAATTTGCCTCAACTCAATTCTTGTTTTATAAATTGCTGCTAAGTCTTTTACTAATTCCCTAAAATCAATTCTTCCATCTGCTGTAAAATAGAACAAAATTTTACTATTATCAAACTTTACTTCTACATCTGTTAATGTCATTTCTAATCCATGTTCTTTTATTTTCTTTTTGCAAACTTCGAAAGCTTTTTTTTCTAAATCTCTACATTCATCATAATGCTTATAATCTTTTTTGTTTGCAATTCTAACAACAATTTTTAATGGTTCAACAATTTTATCTTCTGGAACAATTCTATTAGGAATCATAACTTCTCCAAATTCTTCTCCTTGTGATGTTTCTACAATAACTTTATCACCTTTTTTTAATCTCCATTTTTTTGGATTAAAGAAATATATTTTTCCTAATTTTTTAAATCTTACTCCAACAATATTTTTCAATTTACTTCCTCCCACATATTTAATATCATATTATCTATACACATATCATAATTTGCATTTTGGTTTAGTCTTTTCTTAGTATTTTCTATAATATCAATACATTGTGCATACTGTATGTTTTTTTTAGCAAACTTTAATAAAATTATGTTCATATATTCTAATATATCCATAATCGCATCTTTTTCTTGATATAATTCTTTACTTACTTCAAATATATCTATTATATTTTTTTTATCCAAGTTTTCTATTAATTTTTCTATATTTTCATATTGGTCTTTTTTGTCTTTTAGCTTAATTGCTTTTCCAATACTTCCTTGAAATGAATCCAACATGTTTTGGCTTAAGTTTGTCATTCCATATGTTTTTTCCATGTATTGTTTAACATATTTTTGTTCGATTGGCTTAAAAGAGATTATCATACATCTAGATTTAATTGTATTTAAAAAAGCATTTTCATTACTGCCCACCAATATGATTACTCCGTATTCTGGTGGTTCTTCTAATGTTTTTAATAAGCAATTTTGTGCCTCTTTTGTCATTTTATCTGCATCATTTATGATATATACTTTTTTATCAGAAATGATTGGTTTTTCTTGAATCTTTTTTTGTAAATATCTAATTTGTTCGATTTTTATACTACTTCCATCTGGTTCTAAGTATAAAAAATCAGGATGATTATGAGACATAAATTCTATACAAGATTTGCATTGACCACATCCTTTTTCCTTTCCATTTGTACATAATACAATTTGAGCAAAATCCTTAGCCATCATTTGTTTTCCAATACCTTCTATACCAACAAACATATAGCTATGTGATATTCTATTTTCAATTATTACATTTTTTAATGATTGTTTTATTTTATCATTTCCTATAATATCATCAAACATGAATAATTTCGCTCCTTTTTTACATTTACTATTATACACTAAAGCTCGGCTTTTTTCAATAAAAAAAGTATGAAAAAATATATGGTTTCAAATAACTAGCACTCCATTGTGGAAGTATATTCTTTTAAATTGAATAAAGATTGAAAAATGATTAGAACCTCTTAAATTTTTTATGGAAAATGTTCATGCTTGACATGAAAGGGGCCATAAAAAAATTTTAGAGGTTCTTGAAATTTGTATTGAGCCATGAAATTTATTCAATTTAAAAGAATATACTTCCACAATGGAGTGCTAGTTATTTGAAACTATTTATTCTACTTTTCCCCATAGGCTTAATGGCCATATTCTTATTGCTACTGTACTTTCTATTTTTTCTAGTGGTATACATCCAAACGACCTACTATCTGTACTATGTGTTCTATTATCTCCCATTGCAAAAACTGTATTTTCTGGAACAATAAAATCGTCAAAACCTATACCTTCTACATAGGTTATAACATCATCCTGCAAATATGTTTCTTCTAATTCTTCTCCATCTATATATACCTTTCCATCTTTTATCTCTACATGTTCACCTGGAAGTGCAATTACTCTTTTTATATAACTTTCTTTTCCTATTTCTAGTACATATTTTACAAACTTACCAAATAAAGTTGTTGGCTCATCTTCATATTGTGCAACTGGATTATCTAAATCTATTTCTGAACTTGTATAAAATTTCTTTGTTGGTGCTTCAAATGTTATAATCTCTCCTCGTTCTGGCAATGTTTTTGTTGTTCTAGTCCACCTATTAAGCCATAATCTTTGATCTTGCTCTAATGTTGGATACATAGAAACTTGTTGTACTATTGTTGGAGTTCCTATATAATATCTAAATAATAGTGCTAATACAACTGCTATAATTATACAATATACCCATTCTAATATTTCTTTTATCTTTGGATTCAATTTGCTCTCTCCTTTAATTAAACATCTACGATTTATTATACATGAATTTTTTCTACTTTTCAATCAAATATATATATTTTAACAAAATTTTAATTTTTTGTTGGTATTCTAACAACAACTTCTGTACCTTTCCCAACTTCACTTTTAATATCAATGCTTCCACCATTTTTATCTAATATTTCTTTTGCAATTGAAAGTCCTAAACCAGTTCCACCCATTTCTCTTGTACGAGCTTTATCCACTCTATAAAATCTTTCAAATATTCTAGACAAGTCTTCTTCTGGTATTCCAATTCCATTATCAAAAATTTTTATATATGCATCATTATATACAAAACCTACATATATTTTTATTTCTCCACCATCTGGTGTATATTTTATGCTATTTGTTAAGATATTTAAGATTACTCTTTCAATATCATCTTTATCTGCATAAACAGGTGGAACATCTGCTGTTACAAATGAATCAACTTTATGTTTTTTCTTTTTTATTTCTATTGCCAATTTATCTTGGCATTTTTTTACAAGTTCTCCTAAATCGAAGGCTTCTTTTTTTACTTTATTTTTATTACTATCATATCTTGATAGTGTTAATAAATCTGTTACCAATCTTGCCATTCTTCTTGCTTCAGAAGCAATCACATTTAAGAACTTGTCCTGTGTTTCTTTGTCATATTCCCCCTCTAAAAGTGTATCTGCATATCCCATAATAGAAGTAATAGGTGTTTTCAATTCATGTGATACATCTGCAACAAATTCTTTTTGCATATTATCTAGTTTTACATGTTCTGTTATGTCCTGTATTACTGCTATTACACCATTGGGTCTATCTGTTTCATCTTTAAATGGTGCAAAAAGCACATTTACATAATTATCATCTACTTGAACTCTTTGTTCTGTTGATGTCCAAGTTTCTAAATAAATAATTTTTTCCAGATTAATTCCTAATTTAAACTTTGAAAAAATATCATCAAATGTAATATCTTCTGGTCTAATACTTAAGAATTTTTTAGCTGCTGGATTAATTAAAATTATTTCTCCTTCCAGATTAAATGCAATAATACCATCTGTCATATGCAATAAAATTGTTTCTATCTGATTTTTTTGTGTAGAAACTTCACTTAGTTTTTCTTTTAACTCTGTTGTCATTGTTCCCAATAAATCTTCTATATTAGTAGTATCCTTTTTAGTTTTAGATTTTTTAGGTTTTTCTTCAATCATTTTTGTTTTATTTTTTTTCTTATCTTCTTCTGTTATTTTTTCTGCACTTTTTATTAATTTATTAATAGGATAAATTACAAACCTTGATAAAACAACTGCAATCAAGATACCACAAATTAAAAATATTACTCCTGCAACAATTAAAGCTGTGATATTTATATGACGCATTTGTCCTATAAACTCTGTCAACTCTCCCATATTTTCAATTTCTCTTGTAGCAAGATCTCTTTCTAACATATTTATAGAATTTATATAAATAATTCCTAAACCTGTTATAATTATAATTCCTATTAGAAAAAAGACAAGAATTATTTTAAACTGTATACTTTTTATCATTCTTTCCCTCTCATTTTACTTTTTATTATTTATAGCTTCCAAAATTTGATCATATATTTTATCTTCTACATTATCTGTTGAAACAGTTGATGCTTTCTTTCCCATCAATTTGCATTTATTTTTATCTAATACAATTTTTTGAATATTTTTATCTAATTTTTCTCCTGTCAGTTCATTATCTAATATAATGTCTGCTGCTCCAACATTTTGCAATACTTTTGCATTATATAATTGATGGTCATGGCTAACATTTGGTAGTGGTACTAATATTGATGGCTTTCCTACTTTTGAAATTTCTGTAATTGTCATTGCTCCACTTCTTGCTACTATAACATCCACTACATTCATTATTTCTTCCATATTATATATATATGGATGAATTTGCATATTTTTTATATGATTAATATTTTTTTTATGATCTTCTAATTTCTCTTTTATTATGTCATACTGTTTTGGTCCTGTTGCCCAAATTATTTGATATTTTTCATTCATTTCTGATTTTATAATTTCCAATATAGCATTATTTATTTGTCTAGCACCTTGGCTTCCTCCAAATATTAATGCAATTGGCATATCATTTTTTAGTCCACACTTCTCTATAATTTCATTTTTTTCTTCATTTGTATAGTTTTGCTTTTTTATTTTTACAGGTGTACCTGTATAAACAATTTTTTTTGCATGTTTTATTCTTCCAATAGCATCTTCAAAAGAAACCAGAACAGTGTCCGCTTTTTTTGCTAACATTTTTATTGCTTTTCCTGGAAATGCATTACTTTCATGTAAAACTGTTGGAATTTTTAATTTATATGCCGCAGATATTGTTGCTCCACAAATATATCCACCTGTTCCTATAACAACATCTGGATTAAATTCTTGTAATATCTTTTTGGCTTCGCCAAATCCTTTTAAAGTTTTTATCATTTTTTTTATATTTTCAATAGATATTTTTTTACTTAGTCCATATGCATCAATAGTTTTTAATTCATATCCAGCTCGTAAAACCAGATCATTTTCCAATCCCCTTGTTGTTCCAATAAATATAATTTTGGAATCTTTTTGTTCTGCTTGTATTTTTTTTGCTATCGCTAAACCTGGATTAATATGACCTGCTGTTCCTGCTGCTGCAATAACAACTTTCATTTTTTCATTCCTCCCATAAACTAAAATAGGTTAAGCTTCTTATATTTGTGAAATACTGCGAAGCAAGATTTATCTTTTCTAAACATATTTCTTTTAACTTATTCTTTCTTTGCACCAGCTTTTGAAATGTTCAAGAGCACACCCATTTCACAGAGTAATATAAACAATGATGTTCCTCCATAACTAAAGAATGGTAATGGCATACCTGTTGCTGGCATTGATGATGTAACAACTGCAATATTGATAATAACTTGGATGGCTACTTGTGCCGTAATTCCGATTGCCATTAAACTTCCAAACATATCTGGAGATTTCATAGCAATTAATATTCCTCTCCAAATAAATATAGCAAATAAAATAATAACAACTGCACATCCTATAAAGCCTAGTTCTTCTGCCAATATAGAAAATATAAAATCATTATGTGGTTCTGGAATATATAGATATTTTTGTTTACTTTCTCCTAAACCTGCTCCAAACAATCCACCTGAACCAATGGCATACAAACTTTGAATTACTTGCCATCCATCTCCAGTTGGATCACTCCATGGATTTAAGAATGTAATAACTCTTTGTAGTCTATATGGTTCAATTAAAACTAAAGCAATTATTCCAGGTACTCCAACTACTAAGCCAGATACAAGAAAATGCCAAAATTTACATCCTGCTATAATCATCATAATTGATACAATTCCAATAACAACAACAGATGCACTAAAATGTGGTTCAATTAATAGTAATGCAATAATTGGTGCTAAGAATATTAAGTGTTTTATAAAACCTTTTCCATATTTATTTAATTCATCTCTATTTTTTACTAAAATACCCGCATAAAATACTATCATTAATAATTTTACAATTTCAGAAGGTTGAAATGAAAGAGATTCTGTAATATATATCCATCTTTTTGCACCATTAACCTCAGTACCTATAAATGGTACTGCTAATAACAATAAGAAAGCTATTATATATGCTATTTTATAATATTTTTGATAAAATCTATAATCAATATTAGAAATAACCCACATCATAAATAAGCCAGCTACAGCAAATATTGCTTGCCTAAAAAAATAGGTATAACTGTTACCACTTTCTGAAAGTGCTGATGGCGAACTTGCTGAAAGTACCATAATTAACCCTAATGATAACAATAATAATATAGTTATCAATAAGGTAAAATCAATAGGATTTTTTAGAAAGCTTGAAAAACTCTTACCTTTCTTTTTTGCCATTCTATTTATCATTCCTTTCTGAACAAATAACAGATTTTCTTAATTTTTTTATACAATAACAAATAATTGATATTGTTTTTAAACACTTTTATTATTATTTCTGCTTTTTTGTTCGTGTCAAGTTTTAAACTCTTTATTTTTATAAAAGAATTTATTCTCTCGACTTTATCTTTTGTCTTTTTTATTTTTTAGATTATTTTTAGTCCAACTACACATAATAATAGTGTTGCTACACTAAATACAACTACTACTTTATTTTCTTTCCATCCTGATAATTCAAAATGATGGTGCAATGGTGCCATTTTGAAAAATCTTTTTCCTGTTCTTTTAAAATATGCCACTTGTATCATTACTGATATTGTTTCTAGTACTGGTATTAGTGCAATAACAAGTAATAATAAAGGCATTTCTAAATATAATGCTAATCCTGATATAACACCACCTAACATAAGAGAACCTGTATCCCCCATAAATACTTTAGCTGGGTGTATATTAAACATTAAAAATCCTAAAACTGCTCCTATCACAATACTTGCAAATATAGATACTTCATATATTTGCATATTAATTCCAATAATAGCTAAACAAGTAATTATAATAGCACATACACTAGATGACAATCCATCAATACCATCTGTTAGGTTAACTGCATTTGTAGCTCCTAAAATAACTATAATAGCAAATGGTATATAAACCCAAATAGGCATTTCTATATAAGTTTTTAAAATTGGTATATAAGTTTGCGTTTCTATTTTTAATCCATATACTAAATATATTACATATGCCACAGAAATAATTAGTAAACCAATCATTTTATAACTAGGTTTTAAACCTTCTGTATTTTTTAATACTAACTTCTTAAAATCATCTATAAAACCAATTAATCCAAATCCTATTGTTAATAACAATATCGGTATTAATTTGTGAGCTATATCGTTTTCTTCATTTGATAATAAATATATATATGTTCCAATAATTACTATAATCATAGTAATTATTATGATTATACCTCCCATGGTTGGAGTTCCTTGTTTTTTTAAGTGAGATTGTGGTCCATCATCTCTTTCAATTTGCCCTACTTTTCTTTTTTTTAATATTGGTATAATTATAAATCCCATAATAATAGATATTACAAATGCAATTATCAATACCTTTGCCTCAAATATCAATTTCATCAAACCTTTCTTTTGTTCTATTTTTTATTATTTTTTGTTTTACTTTCTAATTCATCTATGATTTCTCTAACAATTATTCTTTCATCAAATGGATATTTTTCTCCATTAATTTCTTGATATGGCTCATGCCCTTTTCCTGCCAAGATAACAATATCTCTTTTGGTTGCCATTTTTATTGCTTCTCTAATAGCTTCTGTTCTATCGACAATTACCACATACTTTCCATTTGTTTTTTTCATTCCTTCTTCAATTTGGTCTACTATTTTATTAGGATCTTCTGTTCTTGGGTTATCAGATGTGATAATAGTAAAATCTGCAATTCTTCCAGAAATCTCTCCCATAATTGGTCTTTTGCCAGCATCTCTGTCTCCACCACATCCAAAAACAGATATAATTTTTCCTCTTGTATAACTTTTGGTTGCTTGTAATATATTTTCTAAGCTTTCTGGTGAATGTGCATAATCTATCATAATTGGTAATTCTTTTTTATTATCTACTAACTCTGATCTTCCTGGCACTCTTACTTCTACTAAAGCTTCTTTTATTTTTTCAGGTTCAACTCCAAATTTTTGTGCAACACAAATAGCTGCTAATGAATTATATACACTAAACCTTCCAGGTATGCATGTTTTTACCCTCTCATTTTTATCTTTTAGCTTTACTTTAAAATCTACATAAGAATTTGTAATTGTGATATCTTTTGCTAAAAGATTTGCATAATTATCTATTCCATATGTTGTTATATTACTGTCTGGAAATAATCTTGGTATTTTAGCACCATGTAAGTCATCTGCATTTGTAATACCTGTCTTACACATTTTAAATAATTTTAATTTTGATTGGAAATAATCTTCCATATCTGGATGTTCTTTTGGACTTATATGATCTTCTGAAAAGTTTGTGAATACAACAATATCAAAATCACATCCTTCTACTCTATTTAATTTTAAACTTTGTGATGAAACTTCCATAACAACAATTTCTACACCTTGTTTTACCATTTCATCAAAAGTTTGCTGTAATTCTAAACTTTCTGGTGTTGTTCTATCACTATCCTTTACCTTTTTACCATTGATATATGTTGCAATAGTTCCAATTAATCCTACTTTTTTTCCCGCCTTTTCAAATATTTCTTTTATCATAAAAGTAGTTGTTGTTTTTCCTTTTGTCCCTGTAACACCAATTAATTTGAATTTTTTTGAAGGATGCCCATAAAAATTATCTGAAACAATTGCTAGACCTTCTCTTGTATCTTTAGCCATTACAACTGTTATATCTTCTGGTATCTTAGCACCTTTTAAATTGCAACCTTCTTGAACCATAATGGCAATTGCTCCATTTTCTATGGCATTTTCTACATATTTATGACCATCTGTTGAAAATCCTTGTATTGCCACAAATAAATATCCTTTTTGGGCTTGTTGTGAATTATTTGCAATTCCTGTTATTTCAACATCTAAATCCCCTTTTACTTTTAAATTTTCTAAACCTACTAACAATTCTTTTAATTTCATTTTTTTCAATCCTTTCGATTACTACTCTTAATTATATGCAAATTATTCCATTTAATCTCTCATATTATATAACGAAAATTATTTTTTGTATAGGGTTTTTGAAATTTTTTAATTCAAATCATTTCCTACTCAGTTGATGTTCAGAATTAATATGGTAGCAAGGTGTGAGGATACATTATTTTAAATT
>CAYVCM010000042.1:0-13541 GCA_964449925.1 uncultured Clostridium sp. | reverse complement strand
TTAGAGAAATATAAAGATTTAGGACAAGATGCTACAATTGAGGTAAATGTTTAATGAACTAGAAGCAAGTTTTTGATGATTCTTAACTAAATTTGAAATAAGGCAACTGCAATCCCATTGGATTTAAACTATGGGGGAGTTCACAAGGTTTTTAAAATACAAAGTTAAAAAGGGGATAATTATGGAAAACGAAACTAAGAAAAAAGTAAAAAATATATTATTCGGAATAGCTTTATTACCGTATATTATTATAATTATTAAATGTGTATATTATGCTATAACTGGTTATGGTTACACATTAGGAAATACTGCGTATGGATATGTGGCAATTGGAAAATATCTAGGAGATGTCTTTAATGATGTGATTGATTTAGTTATTGATTTTCCTAAAAATCTTATTGCAATACCTATCATCATTATGTGGGTTGGATATCAAATATATTATTTTATTACTTTTGATAGAAAAAAGCAGAAACAAAAAACAGGAAGTCAAAAAGAAATAGAAACTGATAATCAAACAACTTCCACAAAAAGCACTGCTAAGAGAATTATATTTTATCTGTGTGTTGCTTGTTGGTGTTTATATTTGGCATCAGGAATATTTGCATTTTTCTTTGGATATGATGATGGGATTTTTCATTCAAACATGATATACGGCATAGATGCATTACTTTCTGCATATCTTTGGTATGGACTAGCCTTTTCATTTATTCCTGTTTTACCCATCTCATTATTATACATCATTATTTATATAATAGTAAATAAAAGGAAAAAGAAGAAAGAAACAATTGAAAATACGAGCATAAATCAAGCAGATAGAGAAAGCTAATGTATAAATATAAAATAAATATAAAATAAATATAAAGGAGAGGATGAGTAAATGAAAAAATGTCTATTACTAGGAAATGGTGGAAGAGAAGCCGTACTTGCTGAACAAATTGCAAAAGGATATACACTATATGCTATATTGCCATATGCAAATCCATCAATTGTAGAGCAAGTAGAAAAATCAAACGGAAAATATATCATAGGAGACCCATTTGATAAAGAACTTGTAGAAAAATTTGTAAAAGAAGAAGGAATTCAAACAGCAGTAGTTAGTCAAGATAATCTATTACAAGAAGGATTAATTGATTTAGCAAGAAAGCTTGGATTACAAACATTTGGGCCAACATCAAAAGGAGCAAAAGTAGAATGGAGTAAAACTTATGCTTTAGATATAGTTAAACAACTAGCACCTGAAATGATTATTAAAAATGAAAGTGTAAAAACTATTGAAGAATTAGATGAATTTATGAAAAACTATAATGATGATAGTTTTGTTGTAAAACCAGAAGGATTAACAGGAGGAAAAGGTGTTAAAGTAGGAGGAATCCATTTTAAGGGAAAACAAGAAGGGTATGATTATGCTAAATCTTGTCTAGAATCTGATGGAAGTGTTATTGTACAAGACAAAGTAGAAGGTAGAGAATTTACAGTTATGGCATTAACAGATGGTAAAAATATTGTTGTAACACCAACTACTTTTGATTATCCATATCGTTTTGACGAAGACAAAGGACCAGGAACTGGTGGAATGGGTTGTCTTAGTTTTGAAAATGGATTATTGCCATTCTTAGAGCAAAAAGATGTAGATGAATGTAGTAAATTAATAAAAGATACAATTCAATATGTAAATAAAGATAGCCTAGAATTTACAGGTGTCATATATGGAGGATTTTTCAAATGTAAAGATGGTATCAAATTTATAGAATTTAATGCAAGATTTGGGGATCCAGAAGCACTAAATGTATTAAACTCTTTAGAAACACCATTTACAGAAGTATTAGAAAATATATTTAATAAAACATTAAGTACAGAAAATTGTAAATTTAAGCACAATTATACATTTACAATTTATGTAGTAAGTCCAGATTATGCAATACAAAAAAGCAAAGAACCATGTATATTTACAGTCAATAAAAAAGCAATTGAAGAAAGTGGTGTAAAAATATATTTTGCAAGTACAAAACCAGTAGAAGGGAATACTTATGAAGCAATGGGAACATCAAGATTATTTGGAGTAACAACAGTTGGAAATACATTAGAAGAAGCAAAAGAAAAAGCATACAAAGCATTAGAAGGAAACATTAGTGATAATTTAGATTACAGAAAAGATATTGGAGAAATTTACGAACATTAAAAAATTGTCCAATTGGGTGTCGCATTGGGGACGTTTCTCTTTGAGACATTTTTGAACGATAGGGACGGGTCAAATCGTTCAAAATGTATTAAAAAGAAACGTTTCCAATGCGACATGCAAAAATTGAACGATTTGACCCGTCCCTATCGTTCAAAAATGTCTCAAAGAGAAACGTCCCCAATGCGACACTCAATTGGACATCTAAAGTTTACCTGTTTCAAATTTCTTAATGACATTAACTAATTGAATTTTTTCAGCAGTTTGGACTTTACTTGCTAAAGTTTCGGGAGTATCAGTTTCTAAAACATCAACAACAGTTTGACTTATAATACTACCTTTATCATATTCATCATTAATATAATGAACAGTTACACCACTTTGTTTTTCTTTGTTATCTATAACTGCTTTATGAACATGTATACCATGCATCCCTTTGCCACCATACTTAGGAAGTAAAGAAGGGTGTGTATTAATGATTGTATATTTAGAAAGTAGTTTATCACCAATCAATTTTAGGTAACCTGCTAAAACAATCAAGTTAATGTCGTAATGAGATAATACTTCGTATAATTCATTATCAATATCTTGAAAATTTTTATTTTTAATAATATATGTAGGAATATTTGCTTTTTTGGCTCTTTCTAATGCATAAGCATCAGGATTGTTTGAAACTACTAATACAATTTGAGAATTTAATTCTTTTTTATCAATCGCATCAATAATAGATTGTAAAGTAGAACCATTGCCAGAAGCAAAAACAACTAAATTATACATAAAAAACAACTCCTTATTATAATTTTATATGTTTGATTGAATTGTAGCAAAAACATAATAAGATGTCAAATTGAACGATAGGGACGTGTCAAATCGTTCAATTCGAAGATTAAAGGAATGCTGAATTTAAAAGAAAAAAATAAATAAAGTAAAATAGGAAATTTTAATTTATTAAGCAAATATATAAATTAAATGAAAAATAATAAGACAATTAATAAATAAATTTATTGAACGATTTGACACGTCCCCATCGTTCAGAAAGAGAGTAGTGAAAAATGTTTGGAGAGAAAATCAAAGAAGAATGTGGAATTTATGGAATTTATGGAATTGAAAATAATGAAGATGTAGTAACACCTGTGTGTGTTGGTTTATCAGGGCTTCAACACAGAGGAGAAGAAAGTTGTGGAATTGCAGTCAATGAAGATGGTGTTATTCATTTTCATAAAGATTTAGGGTTAGTATCTGATGTTTTTACAAAGCATGTTCAAAATTCTTTACCAACTGGAAAAATGGCAATTGGACATGTAAGATATTCTACAACAGGTGTTAGTAAAAAAGAAAATGCACAACCAATGGTTGTAAGGCATAAAAAGGGAAATTTAGCTATTGTGCATAATGGGAATTTAACAAATGCATTAGAATTAAAAAGAGAACTAGAAGATGAAGGTGCCATTTTTACAACTACAAGTGACACAGAAGTTATTTGTCATATAATTGTTAGAGAAAGAATAAAGACTAATTCTATTGAAGAAGCTGTAAAAAATACAATGAAAATTATAAAAGGAGCATATTCATTATTAATTTTGTCATCTCAAAAATTGATTGCTGTAAGAGACCCCCAAGGTTTTAGACCATTATGCATGGGACATTTAGGTGATGATGTTGTATTTGCTTCAGAAAGCTGTGCTTTAGACATTACAGGAGCAAAGTTTGAAAGAGATATAGAACCAGGAGAAATTGTAGTTGTCACAGATAATAAAGTAAAAAGTGAAAAATATATGCCAAATGAAAGAAAAGGAATGTGCATATTTGAATATATTTATTTTGCAAGACCAGATTCAGTTGTAGATGGTATTAATGTGCACATTTTTAGAGAAAATGCTGGAAGATATTTAGCAAAACAGGCACCAGTAGATGCAGATATTGTAGCAGGTGTTCCGGATTCTGGACTAGATGCAGCTTTAGGATATTCAAAAGAATCGAAAATTTCTTATGATATGGTATTTACCAAAAGCAAATATATTGGAAGAACATTCATACAAAATGCACAAAGTAAAAGAAAAGATCTAGTTGCTTTAAAATTAAATCCATTGAGAGAAACCGTAAATGGTAAGAAAATTGTTTTAGTAGATGATTCAATTGTAAGAGGAACAACAATTACAAGAATTATTAGAACCTTAAAAGAAGCAGGGGCAAAAGAAGTACATATTAGAGTGGCATCACCAGCATTTGTAGGAGTATGTTATTTCGGAACAGATGTTGACAAAAAAGAAGCATTAATTGCAAATCAAATGACAAAAGAAGAGATTCAAAAGAAAATTGGTGCTGATTCTTTAGAATATTTAAGTATGGATAGTTTAAAAGAAATCGCAAAAGAGTGTAAAATAAATGATTTCTGTTATGGATGTTTTACAGGAACATATCCAATTGAAGTTCCAGAAACACTTGAAAAAGACCGATTTGAAAAAATTAAATTTTAGAGGAAAAATGGATTTTAAGTTTATTCTTAAAATCCATTTTTAAAATTATTCATATTTTTTTCCTGTTAACATTTCGTAAGCTTCAATATATCTTTGTCTTGTTGTCATAATTACATCTTCAGGAATTGGTGTATCACCTTCAGGATTATATCCACTAGATTTTATCCAATCGCGAAGATATTGCTTGTCAAAACTTTTTGGGCTTGTACCAACTTGATAATCTTTTGCAACCCAGAATCTACTAGAATCAGGAGTTAATACTTCATCTCCAAGAACTAGTTCACCATTTTCATCAAGACCAAATTCAAATTTTGTATCAGCAATAATAACACCTTTTGTTGCTGCATATTCAGAACATTTTGTATATACTTCAATTGTTTTTGCTCTTAACTTTTCAGCCAAATCATTTCCAATCAAATCACAAACTTCCTCAAAAGAAATATTTTCATCATGACCTTCTTGTGCTTTTGTAGTAGGTGTAAAGATTGGCTCAGGTAATTTTTGAGCTTCTTGTAATCCCTCAGGAAGTTTAATACCACATACAGTTCCATCATTTAAATAACTTTTCCAACCAGAACCTGTAATATATCCTCTTACAATACACTCTACTGGTATCATTTTTAATTTTTTAACTAACATACTTCTTCCTTCAAATTCAGGTGTTTGAAATTCCTCAGGAAAATCTTTTGAATCTGTTGAAATAACATGATTTGGAATAACATCTTTTGTATAGTTAAACCAAAACTCAGAAATTTGATTTAATATTTTTCCTTTGTCTGGAATTAAATTTGGTAAAATATAGTCAAATGCAGAAATTCTGTCAGATACAACAAGTAATAATTTATCATCATTTACTTCATAAATTTCACGGACTTTACCACTACTAATTTTTTTCATAAAACTCACATTCCTTTCTTTCTATTTTTAATTTTGTCCAATTGTGTCTCATTGGGGACGTTTCTTTTTGAGACATTTTTGATGATTTTGGGGACGGAGCGATGATTTGGGGACGGAGCAAAAAATCATCAAAAATGTCTCAAAAAGAAACGTCCCCAATGAGACACAATTGGACATATAAATTATTTATTCATATTTTCTAAATAATCTGCATATCCAATTTCTTGAAGTTTTTCATCTTTCTTAGAAACAGCATCTTTCAAAGAATTTTTATAAGCTGCCAATTTTTCTTTTATATCTTCATCACCAACAGCTAAAATAGAAGTTGCTAAGATACCAGCATTTTTAGCACCATTGATAGCAACAGTAGCAACTGGAATGCCTGAAGGCATTTGAACAATTGAATATAAAGAATCAACTCCTCCTAATGTTTTAGTATGAATTGGAATACCAATTACAGGAACAGTAGGTAACATTGCAGCAAATACACCAGGTAAATGTGCAGCACCCCCAGCACCAGCAATAACAACTTTTACACCATTTTCCTTTAAAGTATTTGCGTATGCTGTGGCTTTTTCAGGTGTTCTGTGTACAGAAAGAATTTTCATTTCGTAAGAAATTCCCATATCATCTAAAAATTTAGCTGCATCTTTCATAATAGATAAATCAGAATCACTTCCCATAATAATTGCAACATCAAATTTTTTCATTTTTTCCTCCTTTAAATTTTATTTATTTTATTTCAAAGAAAATTTTACAAAATTTTCTTGATATAACAAAATTAATCTTTTATATCAGATTCTTCTACTGCCAAGTTGACCAATGACTTGTCTAGAAGCTTTATTAGCAGTTGAAAATATATTATTAACAAAATCTGAATTGATAACATCTGAATAAGCATATCCTTGAATAACAGAAGCAAAAAAAGCATCTCCTGCACCAGATGAATCAACTACTTTTGCAATAACATCAGGTGTTTTATCAATTGATTTTAATTCATTGTTTTCTTTGAATATAAAACTAGCACCTTTTTTTCCTTTAGTAACAACTAATAAATCTAAGTCAAGTAAGTTAAATAGCTCAAATTCATTTTGTATTTGTAAGCGTTCAAATAATAATTCTTTAACGGTATCATTTAATTGGACTAAATTTGCAGTCTTAAAAAACATAGTTAGATATTGTTTTGTAAAGTGTTCAATAAAACGAACATGACCAATATCTAAACAAACTTTTTTCTTTTGAAGATTTGAAATAAAATCATAATTAATAGTTTCAAATTTATCGAATAGAACATAAATATCATTTTCTAGAATTTCAGTAGGTAGTTCTAATGGAAGATTATCTCTAAAAAACAAAGTACGCTTATTAGTAATTGGTGAATACCAACTATGAATAATACTATTATCACCTAATTCACTTTGGTTAGGAATAATAATATTCATAATAGAAGTAGAAATATCATCACGGCGAACAAAGTCAGTATTTACATTTCCTGCTTTTAAAGAAGAAAGAGCAATATCGCCTTCTTTATCTTTACCACAAGTTCCAACAGCATAACAAGTTTCGCCTAAATATGACAAATTATATAATGTGTTCCAGTTACTACCACCACCATCTTGCTTGATTAATTGTAAATCTCCATTATAAATATTATCCAATATAATATCTCCATGAGATATGAATACTTTAGCCATAATTTGTTCCTCCCAATGGGATTATATTATAAAAAAGCAAAATACACAAGTATTTGTTATATAAAATTTCGCCTTATATAGTTATAATTCAGAGTTAATATAGGATCTCACACCTTGCTACTATATTAACTCTGAACAAACCTTATGTACAAATTCCAATATTTATGGTATAATCTTTATGTGTAAAAAAGTAAATATACAGTAAGGAGAATTATATGAAAATCAAAAATACAATAAAAAAAGCAGAAGGAAGAATTATTGATCGTACTAAAAGATTCAAAAGACAAATAGAATTAAAAAGATTGGAAAAATATGCAAATGAAATAGATATGGTGTTAACATTATACAATAAGAAAAGTTGTAATGAAACTATGATGATAAAAACATTTAGAAAAGCATCTGGTGAAACAACAGTTAGAAAAACTCATCAAGAGGATGTAGAGAATATTACTAGAGAAATTGCTAAAAAATTAGGATTAAATGAACGAATTATAGGAATTATGGCAAAACACCATGATATAGGGCATACTTTTTTAGGACATAGTGGAGAATGGTGGATATCAAATATTCAAGAAGATGATGGATTAGGAAATGTATGTCATAATGCAGTAGGAGCTAGAGAACTAGTTTTTACAGAAAAAGTATATAATCAAATAATAGATAAAATAAAAGTACATAATCCAGAAATCGGACCTAAAGAATCAGAAAAAATAAAAAAATCTTTATGGCTTATTATTGATGGTATTAATACACATAATGGAGAGACACCAGAAAAAGAATATGTACCAGATATTAAAAAAGAAGAAAAGGATTTTGAAGATGAAATACTAAAATGTTATGCTATAAAAGGATATGATAAAACAATTAAACCAGCAACTTCAGAAGCATGTTTAATGAGATTAGCTGACCAAATATCATATATTCCACTAGATATGGTAGATGGTTTGCGAGAAGGACTAGTAAGAGATAAAGAGGGGAACATTGTAAATACATTGGATGAGGATTACATACGAGTATTAACAGCTCTAGGAATTAGTATGAGAGATATTAATATAGCTAACAAAGAAAAATCATATTCAAAAATAGCAGAAAGATTAAAAGAAATTTTTGTAAATGATGTTATAAATAATAGTACAAAAGAAAAGATTACAATGTCGCCTAAAGTAATGACATTAATGAACCAATTAAGAAATTTGAATAATGAGAAAGCTGTAAATAATGTTATATTAGAAGAAGATCAAGAAACATATCCGTTTGCAATTCGTAAACTAAGAGATAAATATTCAAGGATTTTCTTAGATGAAGGACTAGATAAAAAAATCATACAAAAATCAGATGATTCTGAGCAAAGTCAAGGAAATGAGCAATATAGAGAATTTTTAATGAAAACATTAAAACTTTCAGAAGAAGAAATAGATGAAAGTGATAAACCAGAACAAATATCAGATTATAGCGAAAATGACCAAAAATTTATAAAATATGTATTGAATTCAGATACAAGAGACTTACAATTCACAGAAGAAGGTATTTTAATGGCATTAAAAGAGTCTATTGGTGAAGAATTAGATATAGCAAGAGAACATGTATTAAGTCAAAAAATGTATAAAGACAAGGAAGAGCTAGGACTAGATTATAGTAGTAAAAATAAAAGAATAAAAATGTATATATCTTATTATATGAAAAAATTACAAGAAGGAAAAATGGTTGGATATAATGAAAATATAAGAAAAGAAGAGATAGAAAGAATATATGGAAGAGTACTTGCTGGAAAATTTTCAAACTATTATAAAGATCTTCAAACAAGAATAGCAGATGTAATGGCAGGTAAATATATTGCATCATTAAATGACTCAGAATTTTTACAACTATTAAAAGAAGAAAAATTAATTACAGAAGAGCAAGAAGAGTCATTAACCAGAAAATATAAAGATATAGACGATTTGCAAGGAGAAGTATATATACAAAAAGATTGGAAAAGCATATCAAAATCACAAAAAGAGAAAACTCAAATAAAAGGAGAGGTAAAATAGTAAAGAGAATGAATATTTTAATAGCAATTAATAAAAAATATATAAAACAAGCAAATATATTATTAAATTCTATTCAATATTCAAATATGAAAGAAAAATTTGATATATATATTTTACATAGAGAATTAGAAAAATCAGATGAGAAAAGAATTTATAATAATCTTAATATAGAACAATTTAATATGCATTTTATAAAAATAGAAAATAACGATATTCAGAGCCTTCCTACATATGAAAAGAGATATCCTGTAGAAATATATTTTAGAATTTTTGCAAGCAAGTATCTACCAAAAGATTTAGATAAAATATTATATCTAGATGCAGATACTATTGTTATAAATTCATTAAAAGAATTATATGAAACAAAATTTGATGGCAATTACTATATAGCTGCTACACATGTTAAAAATGTTTTGCAAAAAATAAACGAAATTAGATTAAATATAAATGAGGATGAACCATATATTAATACAGGTGTACTTCTAATAAATTTAAAAGAACTAAGAAAAACAGACATAGAAAAAGAAGTATCAAAATTCATAAAAAAGAATGAGAAAAAATTAATATTACCAGATCAGGATATTATTGTATCTATTTATGGGAAAAAAATAAAACTAGTAGACAGTTTAAAATACAATTTAGGAGAAAGAACCTTAAATGCATATAATCTTAATCATCCAAAAAATCCAATTGGATTAAGATGGATTTGCAAAAATACTGTAATAATTCATTATTATGGAAAAAGCAAACCATGGAATAAGCAGTATATAGGGAAATTAGCATGTTTTTATCATAAGATAGAAAAAATAATGAGAAGAAATGCAAAAGAAAAAGTATTAATATTATCTTGTGGGACAGGAGGAGGACACAATTCAGCAGCTAAAGCTATTCAAGAAGATTTACTAGATAAAGGAATTGAAACAGATTTTATTGAATATTTGGACATTATAAATCAAAATGTAAGAAACAAAGTAAACAAATTATACATTAGTTCAACTAAGAAAGAAGGAGCAGTTTTTAAGGTTGTATACAAACTAGGAGAAGTTTACCAAAAAACCAAATTTAAATCACCAGTATATGCTTTAAATTTCTTAAATAAAAAAAGATTATATAAATATATTATAGAAAATAATTATAAATTTATTATTACAACACATTTATTTGCAGCACAATCATTAACAGCTATAAAAAAAGAACATCCAATAAAATTTATGGCAGTTGCAACAGATTATGTATGTATTCCATTTTGGGAAGAGGCAAAACCAGATTATTGTGTTATACCAAGTGAGGAATTAAAAGCAGATTTTCAAACAAAAGGAATACCAGAAAAAAAACTATTTCCTCTAGGAATTCCAACAGCAAAAGCATTTAGAGAACCATATAAAAAAGACGAATATAAAGAAAAATTAAAATGGAATATCAATGAAAAATACATTTTAATATTAACAGGTAGCATGGGATTTGGAAATGTGACAAATATAGTAAAAGAATTAAGAAAAAAAATAGAAAATGCAAATTTTGTTATTTCTTGTGGACATAATCAGGAATTATTTAACACATTAGAAAAAGAATATAAACAAACAAAAAATATGATAATATTACCATATACAAATAAAATTAATGAATATATGAAAGCAAGTGATATTATCCTTAGTAAACCAGGTGGATTAACAACAACAGAAATAGCAACATTAAGAAAACCATTTATACATACAATGCCAATACCTGGTTGTGAAAACTATAATGCAAATTTCTTTAATAAAAGAAAAATGTCTATAAAATGCGATACAATAGAAGATATAATAAAAAATACAAAAAAATTATTGAATGATGAAACATTACAAAATCAAATGATAAAAAATCAAGAAAAATATATTAGAAAAGACACTTGTGATAAAATATCAGATATTGTTATAAAAGAAATGCAAAAAAATCATCATTGAAAATAATACTTTGCTTATGTAATTTTAGAAAAAAGGATGGGATGGATTGTGAAATGGTTTACAGAAGAAGCAAAAGTTTTAAATCAAGATGAAGATATGATGGATTTAATAGAAAAAGAAAACAATGTATTTGAAGATGATGAAAATAAAAACATCATACATTTATGGACTCCATGTGAATTTAATATTGATGAAAACTATGAGTATGTACCAAAAGAAAATACCTTATTTTCTCTATGTTCAGATTTTATTTATTATGGAATAGCATATCCAGTATTAACAATTCTATTAAAAATAATCTATAATTTTAAGATAGAAGGAAAAGAAAATATAAAAAACATAAAAGGTGGAGTTGTTAGTGTATCTAATCATGTATTAGTTTTAGACTGTGCCATGATTGGATTAGCATTTAAGGAAAAAAGCATTTATTATACAACACAAGAAGAAAGTTTTAAAATTCCATTTGTAAGAAAACTAATAAAACTATTAAGGGCTATACCTATCCCTAAAAGCCTAGAAAATAGAAAACATTTTCTAAAGGCAATAGATGATATATTAGAAGAAAATAAAATAGTCCATGTTTATCCAGAAGCAGCTTTATGGCCATACTATGAAAAAATACGAAACTTTAAAAATGGAGCATTTGATATAGCAGTTAGAAATCAAGTTCCAGTTATACCATGTGTATTTACTTTTAGAAATCCAACTGGAATTAGAAAAATATTTAAGAGAAAAAAAGATGTAACATTAAAAATATTAGAACCAATTAAGCCAAATCAAGATAAAAATGCAAAACAACAAGTAGAAGAATTAAAAGAAAAAGTTGCTTTAAAAATGAAAGAAGCTATCTAAAAAATGTGAAACTTTTAAGAACCTGAAAAAGTAAGAGCAATGAAAACATTTATAAATAAAGTAAAATAAGAATGTAGGAGTTAGGATGGAAATACCAGTAAAAAAGAATCAAGAATATATTGTAGATATTGTTGACAATGGATTTAATGGAGAAGGTATCGCTAAAATTAATAATTTTACTATATTTATTCCCAACAGTATAAAAGGAGAAAAAGTAAAAATATTAATTGTGAAAGTGTTATCTTCTCATGCTTTTGGGAAAACAATACAAATTATACAACAATCAAAATATCGAACAGAAAGTGATTGTAATACATATAAAAGATGTGGCGGATGTAATTTAAGGCATATACAATATTTAGAAACACTAAACATGAAACGAAATGCAGTTCAAAGTTTAGTAAATAAAACATTAAAAACGAATATTGATGTCCAAGAAACTTTAGGAATGGAACATCCATATCATTATAGAAATAAAGCACAATATCCAGTAGGTGTAAATAAAGAAGGAAAACCAATAATAGGAGTTTTTGCAAATAGAACACATGAAATAATTCCAATAAAAAACTGTTTAATTCAAGATGAAAAAACAGAAAAAATTGCGAAATATATAGTTGAATTTTTTAAAGAAAATAAGATTTCCATTTATAATGAGAAAACAAGGACAGGTTTAGTAAGACATATAGTTACTAAAATTGCCAAAAAAACAAATGAAATTATGGTAATAATAGTTATAAACGGAAAAGAAATTCCTTATGAAGCCGATTTAGTAAAAAGTCTTACAAATAAATTTCCAAATATAAAAACAATAGTAAAAAATATAAATGAGAAAAACACGAATGTGATTTTAGGAAAAGAAAATATAAATATATTTGGTGATGGCTATATAGAGGATGTTTTGGGAGATTTAAGCTTTAAAATATCACCATTATCTTTTTATCAAGTAAATCCAATTCAAGCAGAAAAATTATATAAAGTCGGTATAGAATCAGCAAACATTACAAATAAAGATATAGTTTTTGATTTGTATTGTGGAATAGGTACAATATCTTTATTTATGGCAAAATATGCTAAAAAAGTTTACGGAGTAGAAATTGTAGAAGAGGCAATAAAGGATGCAAAAGAAAATGCTAAATTAAATGATATTCAAAATGTGGAATTTATTGCGGGAGATGTAGAACAGGTTTTAGATGATTTAATAAATAATAGGAAAATTATACCAGATATAGTAATGGTAGATCCTCCAAGAAGAGGTTTAGATAAAATTAGTATCCAAAATATATTAAAAATAAAACCTAAAAAGCTTGTTTATATTAGTTGTAATCCTGCCACTTTGGTAAGAGATTTAAAGGATTTGGAAGAAAGTTTTGAGATAAATAGTATTAAGCCTGTGGATATGTTTCCATTTACAAGCCATATTGAGTGCGTAGTTGCTATGATTTTAAAAGAAAGTATGTAACTCTTTATAC
>CAYVCM010000041.1:0-13645 GCA_964449925.1 uncultured Clostridium sp. | reverse complement strand
TCCATATTTATTTATCGCAGTTTCTACTTCTTGTATATTTATAGCTTGCATAATATCACCTCTTTCTCTTAACATCTATAAATATTATAGCATATATAAGAAATTTTTAAAATACATTTTTCAATATTTCTATCAAAAATTCTCTTGTTTGACTATTAATTAATACTGTCGCACCTATTGTTAATAGTATAATCAAAATAACATAAATTATCAATTTTAAAAATTTAATTATAATATCAAATATTATTTGTACTATAGATTTTTTTCTTATTATAATTATATTATCGTTTTCTGCAGTTTGACTATTCTTTTTTTCCATTGCTATATCATATAATGATTTTTTTCTCATCTAATTTACCTCTTTTTCTTAAAAAAATTGAATTTCTTTTTCTTTTCTGTAACATCTGTATTTATTAAATATGGCTTTAATATTGTTTCAAAAAAGTATTTATTTCCGACTACAAAAGGATCTGTGATGTATTCTGAAAAAATAGTTCTTTCCTTCCAATAATTTCCTAAACTTATTCTAAAATTTTCTTTTTCATCTTCTTTAGCAAAATTAAATACTAAATATGTACTTGTATCTTCTCTTATTATCTGAAAACAATTAATTAAATTTGGAATTTCCCATATTTTATTTCCTGATATAACTATCTTTAAATCTCTCGTTAAAAATGACATTTTTTCTTCTTCTGTTAGTTCATTTAATGCACCATAATCATAAATAAAAAAGTTATAGTCTTTAGACAATATATCTGACATATTTTTAGGTTTTAAAAACATATCAATTCCTTTAAAAGTAATTCTATTAATATCTTCTGAATATATTACTTCTTTATTCTCTATAAAATTAATAATAGAATTATGATTATTGTTTTCTATATAGCAAGCTTTTATATTAGTTAGTTCACTTAAATATTTAGTTAAGTTAATAGCCATTGTTGTTGCTCCAATATGTCTTTCTGTTCCTACCACTCCTATATTTACTGTTTGCTTTACTCTAATATAATTTTCTTTTATTAATTTAGTAGTTTGGTTTACTGCAATTATTTGATTATCTACCTTATATTTGATTGAATTTCCAAAGCTCATCCCTTCAATGCTTAATGCTTTTTCCAATTCTTCTTTAAATTTATTATCTTCTACTGCTGTTACAATGTTATATATTCCCAAATTAAATATTTTACCTAGCAAGATATTACCGCATTTATATCCCCTTGCTATTATTATTACTCTAAGACTATACATTTTTCTAATTAATGTTATTTTAGATATTATTTCACCATCTGTTGTTAAGTTTTCTATTGCTCGTAGGTCTATAATTAAATAGTCTACACTATTTAGGTTTCTTAGCTCTGTTTGCATAAATTTCTCTAAATTATATTCATTTATAAATCTTGTTACTAATGTAATATTATTTTTCATACAATATTCTTCAAGTTCTAGGATAACTTCTTTTGATATGTAAATATATTTTTTGTATTTTTTTATTTCTTCCATAATCTCTACCTCTAATCTATTCCCTTATAATTACAGTTTCTCCACTATTTGTTGTAATTATATTTTCTTCTGTTCCTTGTGTTTCATCTTGATTATATTCCTCTTCCTCATCATCTTCTTCTAGTAATCCTTTTAAATTATCTAATATCTCTTGTTCTTCTGTTTTTTCATCTTCTACTAAATTATTATTAATTATAATAGTATTATTTTCTATAGTCTGATTAGCATCTTTTACATTTAATATTATTGCAATTATTATTACTAATACTAAAATCAAACTTAAAACTATTAACTGTTTTTTTAATTCCTCTTTATTATTCATTTTTACCTCCTAAATTTTAATTTCCAAATAAATATGGATATGGATCTACTGCATTTTTACTACTATTCTCATTTACTCTTATTTCAAAATGTAGATGAGCCCCTGTTGAATTGCCAGTTGAACCCATAATACCTAATACTTGTCCTGCTTGTACTTCTGTTCCCTCTGCTACCATTATTGAGCCTTCTTTCATGTGTCCGTATAAAGTATAAAAAGTTATATTTTCAGCTGATGTATGTTCTATTACTACATAATTTCCATATCCTGTGTTTCCTGCTTTTGATACTACTACTGTTCCAGATAATACAGAGCATATTTTAGGATCTGCTATTGATACAACAACTAAATCTATTCCAGTATGAGCTTTAGTTTGAGTTACACCATTTACTGTTACTGTTCTACTTTTACTAAATAATGATGTTACAACATCTTGATTACTATCCCAAGTTTCAAAAGGCATTGGAAATATAGCACCTATATATTTTGTCAAACTATCTTCTGTTATCACTTCATTTACTGTTATAATAGTTGATGTTGAACTAGAACTACTACTTTGTTCATTATCATCTGACTGTGTATCATTATCTGAGAAAATACTTGTTATTGCAACTACTGGGACAATAACTACAATAAATATTCCTATTATTACTCCAATTATTATCATCTTTATTTTAAAAGAAAAAAGAGAAAACGCTGTTTTCCCCATTTCTAATATTTCATTTTTACCTTCTGCCATTACTTTCCACCACCAATCAGATATGGTTTTTCCCACTCTTCTGCTTTGACATTTATTAGACTATGTCCAGGTCCTACAAACATAAGTCCACGCCCTCTGTCTTTTTGGGAAAGTATTGTTTTCTCTTCTGTGTTTAAGTTATATATTCTTACAATTTCTTCTAAGTCTTGTCCATCAGTTCCAAAAAAGAATTTATATGTACTATTATCCAAAATAGCTTGACCATATTGTTTAATTTCATCTGCCAAGAAATCCAAAATATTTTGAGATATTGTAATAAGTCCACATTCATATTTTCTACATCTTTTACTAAAATTTCTCATAAATTCTATTGCCTGTGGTACTTTCTTATCTATTAATAAATATGCTTCATCACAAACTACATAGCATTTTTCTTCACGATTTCTAAATGCCATATCTTGACAATACCTAAGCATATTCAAATATTGACAACTTTTAATATTTGCTGATGCTCCCTGTAAAGAGTATATATCTAAGCATACAAAGTCATTATCATCTTCTATTGTAGTATAGCCATTAAAAATATCTGAATTATGCCCTATCGCAAGACTTCTTATAATACTTCTAACTATTTCTATTTCTTCTCTATGTTTTGTTTCTTTATCTTTTGCTTTTACTTCTAATAAATTATATAAATCTTGCATAATAGGAAACTTATCACTTGCTATATTATCTATTTCACTATCATAGTCAATTCCAAACTTTTTATATAGTTCTTCTAATATTTCCATTAACAAACTCATTTGAAAACTTGTTATTTCTGGAAAATATAATGTAAAAAAAGCAGTTAAAAAATCCATGTGTAATGCTAGTGCTGACTTTGTACTACTATACTCATCATCTTCATCTTCAATATTATTAGGCAATTTATTTACTTGTAAGGGATTTATTCTACCAACATTTTTTCCTTTTCCACCACTACAATCAATCCATTTACCTCCAATTTCTTTACACATTGCTTTATATTCTGATTCTGGATCTAAAACATAGAACTTACAGCCATTCATCCATTCATTTAGCATTATTTTTTTAGCCAGATAAGATTTACCACTACCACTTGCACCACTTATTGTTATATTACTATTTGGTCTATCTGATGTTTTTATAAATGTATCTAATATAATTGCTCTACCATCTTCATCAGTCCCAATGTAATAACCTCTTTTATCAATTAATCCACTACCTGAAAATGGCAATCCCTTAAATAACGCCGCTAGCGACATCTGTTTGTTTGAAATATCTGTTATATCTTTGTAACTTGTATCATAAGGACTTGCTTGTTTTAATGCTAGTGCTTGTTGAAATGCTGGCAATCTTGCTTTTAATCCCATTCCTGCTACTTTATTTTTTACAATTCGCATATTCTCAGTAAAATTATTTTCTGTATTTCCATTTGTTTTGGCAAGGAAAGATAAATTTATGTATGGTATATTATCAATAGTTATTTCTCTTATCATAGTTTCTGCACTGGCTATTTTATATTCTGCTTGTGTTTTTAAAAATTCATTTTGCGTTGTATTATAGGTATTTTTGTCTGTTGTAATTCCTTTTGAAACACCTTCAACGAATGCCTGAACATCCTCAATTGGTGTTATTACTAATGATACTATTGTGTTTGGAATATCTTTTAAACTTAAAAGCCATCCAATATTTACTCTTGATGGATAACCTAAAATATATTGTATCTTTGATAAAAACTCCCCTAATTGTACTCTACTCGACTTTATTTCTATTCCTTGTGGTGCAATTAAATTAAGAAGTTCTTGATTTATTGGCATTGTTTCAATTTCTTTTGTTTTCATCTTTTCAATCCTCTCTTTTATAAAGTTTCTTCTTCCTCTTCTTCAATTAAAGTACCAGCTTCCATATACTCTTTATGAGAAATAAGATTATTATTCATGTGCTTTAGAATTTCTTGATTAACTAATTTGGATACTTTTTTCATTGTATTTTTTAAATTTTCATCATTTAATTTTAAATTTTCTATTTTTTCACTTATGACATCTAATTTTTTTATATCTTCTAATACTTTCTTTTTTTCTACTGGTGATAGTTCTTCTTTTAATTCATAATTTTTTATTTGATCTGGTGATAATCTTTTTTCATAATATACTTCTCCAAATGCTTTATAACTTGTATCTCTTATTCTTTGTCTTGTATCATAATTTATAAAATCTATAAATCCATTTGGAACTGTGCCTATACTTATAGGTCTATATAAAACATAATATTTATACATGTGCATTACTCCTTTCTAATCTACTATTAATGGACCTTGCATATAATCTTGATTTTCCACATAAGCAACATCTGGATTTGTATAACTATTTACTAATTGAATAATTAATCTTTCTTCCAATATTTCTGTTTTATAACCACTATTAATAAATTTCATTTTTAAATCATTTAATCTTTTTAATAAATCTTGTTCTATATATTCTGTATTATCTCCCCACACTATTAGATAAATTTCACTTTCTAGTGCTTTTCCTCTTACTGATAGATTCCCAAAACTTCTACTTCTTTTCCCTTGTAAATTAAATTTTAAGGCATTTTTTTCTTTATCCATTAATTCTGCTTGATAATCTTGATTTGCTTGCAAATTTACTGGTCTATTAGTAAAATAAAGTTTAAAAGGCTTTAATTCACTTGCAAAATTTCTTGTCAAAATTTGTGCATGATTTTTTTGTTCTTCCTTACTCATTAATTTGCAATTCTTTGGATATATCTTTAAATATGCTAAAACTTTATTATCTAATGTATATAGAAAATTTCCCTGTATATCTTTTATATTTAAAAATCTATTTGCTGATATTTGAGGCTTTTTCTTAAATAATTTATCTAATAAATTCATTTATATCTTTCTCCTTTACTACATATTTGTAATATTTTTGTCCTTTTAGATATTTATAAATATTAATTAATAAACCTGCAATACAACTATTATTTTTATCTTTCATAACTGCAATAAAAGTGAATCCCGTTACTATACCTACTAATATTAAACAAGCCAAATAATTTTGACTAATCAAATATATTAGAATTGCAATAAATATACTTATTCCTCCTGCTACCCCTGTTGTTATTAATTCTTTTATACCTATTCCATTGATCAACTCTGTTCTAGTTTTCACATTTGCTGGAATTTGTACTTGATATTTTTCTTCTTCCATTTTTATTCTCCTAACTAATCCATTCATATTGTTGGTATTTTTCTGTTAGCCAAGTTCCCATTAAATCTTTAAAATCATCGTCATCTTTAATAGTTCCTTTAACACTTGCTGACATTAAAAATCCTTGTGATTGTCCGTCTAGCTTATCTAACTCCCAAGACATATAGTATATGTCATCTGCCATTGCACCTCTTGTAATACCGTTGACAGTCATCATAGAGTTTATATACAGAACACCATACTTTGTACGAATTTAAAAAACTCCCCAAGTTTATAAGTTTTTCCCCTGTATTTACATAGTAATTCCCTTCTACTCTTATAACACTTCTACCTTCTACATCTTCATAAGTATCAGTTAATGCTCCGTCTGTAAGAGAAATTTGAATATCTGAAAAATCTCCTATTGCATCTGAACTTTGTACATAAGGAAAATATTGCAATATTGTATCTTTTATTGTACTTATACAAATAATTAAAATTAGTGCAATTAATCCATTTCTAATTCTTGCTTGATATTTTTGGTGTTCAGTTTCATCACCTGTCATAATTTTAAAAACGGCTATTCCTATCATTGCACAACAAGTAATTCCTGCTAGAACTCCTAAAAAATTGGTTATATAATAAATAGTATCCATTTTTTTACCTCTTACTTTCCTTTACTTACCCCACTTTTAAACATTGTAACTACTCTAGTAACAGTATTTACCTTTCCACTTGTACTTCCACCACCACTACTTACCATAAATTCTTGCAACATCGCTGGTGTTCTTAATGCTATACTAGAAGCTGTAAATGCTAATACAAAATGTCCTCCATTTAAAAGTATTATTGCAAACTGTACTAACAATAATTGAACAATAATTGTAAAAGCATTATTTATAAATTTTTGAATATAGCCTTTAAAAGCACCTTGATTAGCATTTAAAAGACCTATACAAGCAAATGGAATACCAAATCTTAAAATTAACATTTCAAATCCTCTGGTTAAGAATTGAAAATATAGCAATGTTAACTGTATTGCTATAACTAAGTATAAAAATGCTCCAAAAACATTTAGCCCTAAATTTTTATATTCTGGAACAACTGGATCTAAGCTTCCAGTCATACCCATTAATAAATTATTGTATATTCCATAAAATATATTTACAAATTGTGTATAAATAAATCCAAAACAAATCATTACTATCATTGCCTTAACAAATCCGTATTAAAACATTTAGTGGGTTCTCGTCTGGATCTCCATTACTCCACATCATATATGTTTCAATAAGTTTTTTTACAAAAAACATTACAAGTATTGCCATTGCCACAATATAGATTGCATTATACAATCCTGATATACTAAAGGTAGTTGCTATATCTCTAAATGCTATTTCTATCGCAAATGCTAAATAAAACATAGATGTATATACTCCAGAAAGCCATGTTAAAATAGCCTCTGAAATCCACCCTAATAGATAAACAATTATAGTTGCAATTAATGCTGCCACTTTACTACTCCTTCTACTTCATAGAAATCTTATCTCCGTATCTCTGGTTCTTCATCTTCTTCCGTTTCTTCTACTACTGTAGTTTCTTCTGTTTCTTCATGTATTTCACTTACAATTTGATTTTCTATGTAGTTTCCTAAATTTTTTTCATATTCTTCTCTGCATTTCCTTATTTCTTCATTTAGTTTTTCTAATAGCTTATTATCATTTTTTAATTTTTCTATATCTTCTGATGTTTTTACTAACTTTTCTATCTTGTCTATATCATAAGCCTTATAAAATTTTTTTCTTAAAAGTTCATATTCTTTTGCTAAATCCTTATTATTTGGATTTGCTACTGATTCAATGTTTTTCTCATATAAATCTTTTATCATTTTATTTTCTTGCCACTTATCCCACAAATAAGTCAAAGCAATGCCTGGTACTCCTGTTACAATTCCAATTAATACATATCTTTTTAGGAAACCAAATAACTTTTTACTTTGTGCTACATCTAATCCAAGTTTGTTTGAGAAATTTTGTTGTAATTTTTCTTCTTCTTCTCTTAATTTCTTTCTTTGTTTCTCGTTTTCTAATCTCTTTTCTTCATTAGTTTTCATTTCTTCCATATATTCTTTTTCTTTTGATTCCTTATTTTTTTCTTCTTTTTGTATTTCTTCTAACCTAGTTTTTAATTTTTCTATATCTGTCATAATTAATCTACTCCTTTAAAAATATTTTGCAATAAGATTTACTATTGTTACTGCTAATAATCCAACGACTATACATACTAAAACTTTTACAATTGATTTTTTATACCTTTGCTGATCCTGTTCGTCTCCTGTCATTATTTTAAAAACATAAAATAGTATGAAACAAACTCCTGTTATAGGTAAAATCCATTGGATTGTACCTGTTATATCTTCTATAATATTTAATAAACCTTGTCCTAGCTTACTACTCTGAATACTACCTCCACCTTCTACCTCTGAAACAATATCTGTTGCATGTACTTTATTTGCAAAAGATATGATTGCTAATTGTATTAGTAATATTACTTTTTGTAATTTATTATTTTTATGATTGTATAATTTTTTCATTTTTATTAACCTCCATTTTGAAAATAACTATAACATTCCTTGAAAATCTATATTCTTCATCCTTCTTTCCTTTTCTTCCATCAGTTCTTTCTGTTCTAAAATCTTTTTAAATTGTTTTGTTTGTTCTGATATATTCCATAATTGTAATTTCTTAACTTTCCTTACTTTTCTATGATTTTCTCTATATTCTCTTACTTTTGTGTTCCAACTCTTGTTTCCTAATCCTAACATTTCATTAAAAGTCCATTTGCTTAGATCTGGAGAATATGTCATTGCTGGCGATAATCCACTACACATTACTAATAAATAAGGTCTTTCTATTCTTAGAATTTCATCTGTTGTTAGTAATGGTCTTTGTGCTAGATTCATTGAGTTTGACCTATTTACTGCACCTCCACTTGATGAATTGCTTTCACTCCAACTCGTTGTTGTATAATTTCCTAACTTTTTAGAGATTTTTTCCGCTGTTACTTCATTACTTGTTTTTAGATAATTCCACACATAACAGTTATCAAGAATGTTTTGAGCTGTATTATCTCCGATATTTTTCATTTAATTGGCTAAAGCTTTGCACAAATAAATTAAATCTAATACCTCTACCACCACCAACAGTTAAAAAGCCGTCCGAAATTAGGTATTGCACTAAAATTACCAAATTCATCTAGTATAAAATTAGTACGAATTTTTAGCCTACCACCTTTCTCATCTGCAAGTTCTACTAATTTTGTATATACTTGATTCACAAATAAACTACATAATGAGTAAAAGGTTGTTTTTTCATCTGGTAAAATCATATACAAAACTGATTTTTCTTCATTGAATTTGTTTAGGTCTATTTCTGATTCACTTATCATACTTGCGACATAACTATCCATAAAAATACTAAGTGTTGCTAATGCTGAAGTAAAAAAACTAGCTCTTGTTTTACTTGGTGCAATTCTAGCTGCAGCAAAACTTGCCACTGCTGGATGATCTTCTGGTAATGTATCTAAATAAGTATCCATAAGCATTGTTTTATCTTCTTGTTCTGCACACATTTTAGAAATAAAGTTGTATGTATTAGGTAAATTTTGATATTCTTTATGTTCTGTATTTCCCATAACAACTGACATTATTCCTGCTTTTTCGACTGATTTTTCTCCATTAATCCATATTGCTTCTCGATTTCCAACCTCTCCGACTAGACTTTCGACTATATCTGAGCAATAATTAACTGCCTTAGGTATATCTTTCTTTGCATTTGCTTCGATTACTGGTTGTAAAAAGTTATACTTTGAACTCTTTAATGGATTCTTAAAATCTAATGTATATACTTTGTAACCTAATCTTTCTAAAGTTTTAGCTGTGTATTGAAACAACTCTCCTTTTGGATCTGAAATTATCATATTTTGTGGTTCTTTCGATAGTCCAATATTTATGATTGTTTCTATTACTAAATTCCTTGTCTTTCCTGACCTAGTTGCACCAACAGTTAAACTATGCAAGTCATCCTTAATGTAATAAATATCTTCAACTCTTCTTATATTTAAAAATGGTATTTTTAATTTTCCTTTTATTGTTTTTAAATATGGTTTGCATATTATTTTGTCTTTTTTACCAACTATCAATCCTCCACTTTCAAATATAGGTTCAATATTTTTATGTTTTTCTTTATACGCTTTATCTTCTTTAATAAATTTCTTTTCTTCATTTGCAATTTTTATTAATCTTTTTATCTCTGGATTTTGTGGATCTAATCTATTTACTCCAAATTTTTTAGGTAATTCTTTTTTAGATAACCACCAAGCTGAGCCCTGTTGCGTTTGTCTATCTCCGTACTGGCATTGGTATCTCTATATTATCTGTTACTTTGTAATTTTTAGATTTATAATCTTTTAAATCAAATACCTTAAATACAGTTAGTAAAACAAACATCATAAAAGCAATTATCACTAAAACAAACATTTCAAAATGTTCTTTACTTGTTACCAAACTTGAAATTATTTTTTGTGGTGTAAGATTTAGTATTTCTTCTGGTACTTTTGTAAAAATCAAATGTAACATTGTTGATATAATTGCTGATAATATTACTGCTATAAAAAAAGAAATTATTAATCCTATTATTTTTGTCTTTAGTTTATTTCCTTTCATTTGTTTTAGCCTCCTTATATAGTAAAAAAGAAAGAAGATTTCTCTCCCTTCTTGATTTATTACTATATATTTTCACATTAAAATCATAACGTGCTTTTATTTATACGTCAATGAATGGTTTTTGAAAGAATTTTGAAATTTACATTTCTTTTTCATCTTCTTCTGTATAATTTGATTCCACGTATTCTTCAATAATTTCCTGTTTTTTTGTTATTTCACCAAACTTATCTATCATTTCCAGTTCCTCTTTTGTATATGGATATTCTTCTATATCACTATCTAAATTATTGTTTTCTCTTTGCAAATTTCTAAGGGCAATTCCTCCAACTTTTGCACTAGCAAATAATAAAGATTCCTCTAATCCCTTATTTCTAGTTTTCGCTTTAAAATCATTATCTAATTTATTTTTTTCTTGAATTAAATATTCGTAACTTTCAGATACTATATTTGGACTTTCATATATACAAATCCATTTTTCAAGTTGTTTCTGTGTCTCTTTTATTATATTTCCTTGTTCCTCATTATAAGTAATGTTCTTTTCCACATTATCTACATATTCCAATAGAATAGTAGGATATAATAAGATCATATTTTTATAATCCATTTCTAAATTTCTACCTGTAATTTCTTTATTTAATTTCTCAAATTGAGTGATTTTTTCTATTGTTATATTCATTTCTTTTTTTAAAATATCATTTATTATTTCACTTACTCTTTTATCATTTATCATTTTTTAATACTCCTTTATCAGTTATTCTATTTCTTCTTCATCTTCCTCTTGCTTTTCATATTGCTCTAAACATTCCTTTTCTGCAAGTAATAAACCAGTTCGCAAATTATTATTATTTCTAATATCATTATCAGTTAATCCTAGTGCATCTAATGTATCATCAATTTCTCTTGTTATTATATATTCGTGATTTGCAAGTTCATATAAAAACATTTCTTTAATAAAGCCATCTCCTATTTTATCCTCTTGTATTGCTTTCCAAAATTCCTTAAATTGTCTTTTTCCCATTTCTTTATAAGCCTCAACATCAGTTTTTCTTATAAAACCTCCTGTTCCAATACCTACTACTTTATCTAAATCATCTTCCCTTAGACCTAATTCCTCCATTGCTTTCTTAAATTGTTCATCTGAAAAAGCAAATTTCATAGGAAAATTATTCACTTCTTTCTGATGTCTTTCTTTCATTTCAACATACTTATTCATAATTTTTTACTCCTTTCTTATTTTTTTTTGCATAATAAAAAAGCAAGTACAAAATGTACCTACTTTTATAAACTTATATTATAAAATTGTAATTTGTTATTTACACTATTTTATTTCCATTCTCATACCTTTTCCATTATAATCAAATGGTACTGCTTTAAGTCCGCAACTTTCATAAAATCTCTCCATACCAGCAATAGAGATTAAGTTTAAAGTTGCATATTCTCCTTTTGGAACTTTTGTTTTAATTTCTGAGATAACATTTTCTACTAATTTTTTTCCAATACCTTTTTTTTGATATTTAGCACTTACAACTACATCTACTAACAGATAGTCTTTGCCATCTCCAATGGCTCTAGCCATTCCAACAATTGTATTATTTAACATAGCTTTTTTTACTATAGTACTATTTTCAATTGCCATTTTTATAAAATCTGGATTCTTTTTATTCCAATTTACTTCTTCTCTTAAATAATTATATTCTTCTACAGTTAAATTGTTTTTAATTATTATTTCATCATTCATTTATATTTTACCACCTCGACAAATTACTATTCATCTGTAGATAGTATAGCATAGTAATTATTAAAAATCTATAAAAGTCACTAATATTATTAAATACTTTCTTCATCTTCTTGACTTTCGTGTTGATTTTCTTTTCTTCTGTCAAAAGATTTCATATAATCTTTTTCAAATTGTAATTCATTTTTATATTGCAATTCATCCCAATATTTTAAAATTGTTTCTTTTTCTTTATCCGAAACTATTGCAAATTTAACAATATAGTCATCTGGTTCAGGTCCTCCTATGTATTTATTATATTCGAATACCCAGTTTGTACTATTTGGTATTTTGGCTAAATGTATAAAATTTCCTTCAGTACCTGATTGCCACATATAATCTGGATAACCACAATGTGATATACTATCTTCTTCCAATCTGAATTTCTCATAATATTTATATGGAAACTTATCAGTAAAACTTTTAAAACTCATAAGACTATCAATAATTTCTTTATATGTTCTATTTGTTTCTAATGTAGGATTAGCATTTTTATAGTTATCACATAAATTATTCACAGATTTTTTTATTTGTAATTTAATAGAATTTATTAAATCATCATATTGTATTTGATCAATTTCAAATGTTTTCATTTTTTCAATAATTTTTGAATAAGCACTTTTACTATGTTCTAAATACTCTATTAAATAGTCATTTTCTGTTTTTTTATCTAATTCTTCCTTTCTTTCTAATTGTAGTATCTTTTCATTCATAAGTTCTAATCTAAAAAAATCTCCATAATACTCAAAATTGTACTTATTCATTTCTATAAAGTCTAAATCTGGTTTATTAAGCATAAAAGGAAAATTTTTATCTTTAATTAAAACAAAAGGCTTTTCTCTATTCTTAAAGAATAATGCACATTTATCAATGTCATTTAATAATATGTCAAATTCTTCTTGTTTTCGCTCTTGATTATCTATACTCTCTTGTTTGTTCAAATTAAACATATTTTTTAATTTATCAATTAACTTCATAATTATCATCTTCCTTTTTTTTCACATTTTTTACATATTTAATCATTACTACATTTCACGATACCAGTCTATTCCAGCATCTTTTTGTTTTCTAATAAGTTCTTTTATTTCTCTTTTAGATAAATCTCCAAAAGTTCTTGTTGCTCTCTTATACCTTTGGTATTTTGATATATTTTCTTGAGATAACATTTTATATATTTCTTGCATTAAATTTCTTATATTAATCTCTTGTAATTGCTTTTCATATAATTGTTGTCTTGCTTCATATTCTCCTCTTGCCTCCTCATACCCTTTATTTCTTTGATTCCAATAATCTTTCCTTTCAAGCCATTCTTGTTTTCTTCTTGCATATTCCTCTGTTTTTGTTTCTTTTATAAATTTTAATAATTGATTACCAACTTTTTTTAACATTTCATATCTTGCTGTATTTTTTGATTTTTCAT
>CAYVCM010000040.1:10660-13668 GCA_964449925.1 uncultured Clostridium sp. | reverse complement strand
CATTGTATTCTAACATGTTTGTATTTTCATTTCAAGTTTTACAAATGATGATTTTGCTCCGTCCCCAAAATCATCATTAAACCTCTTGAAATTCATAGTCTTTTGTTGTATAATACAGTTCATAAGATAAAAAGCCTAACCTTGTTGTATAGAAAAACATTCGAAAGGACTGATTAAAAGTATGAGTTACAATTTTAAAGAAATAGAAAAAAAATGGCAAGATAAATGGTATACTGAAGGAACTTTTAATGCTAAAGATGATTTTACAATGAAAAAATGGTATGGATTAATCGAATTTCCTTATCCATCAGGACAAGGTCTTCATGTAGGACATCCAAGAAGTTACACAGCATTAGACATCATTGCTAGAAAAAGAAGAATGCAAGGATATAATGTATTATTCCCAATTGGATTTGATGCCTTTGGACTACCTGCTGAAAATTATGCTATTAAAAATCATATTCACCCAAAAATTACTACTGAGAAAAACATTAATCATTTTAGAGAACAATTAAAATCAATTGGTTTTTCTTTTGATTGGTCAAGAGAAGTTAATACAACTGATCCAGAATATTATAAGTGGACACAATGGATTTTTATCCAATTATATAAACATGGATTAGCATATAAAGCAACAATGCCAATTAACTTTTGCACAGGATGCAAAGTTGGACTTGCAAATGAAGAAGTAGTAAATGGTGTTTGTGAAAGATGTGGTAGTCCTGTTGTTCAAAAAGAAAAAAGCCAATGGATGTTAAAAATCACTAAATATGCCCAAAGATTAATTGATGATTTAGATGATGTTAATTTTCTAGATAAGATAAAAGCTCAACAAACAAATTGGATTGGTCGTTCTGAAGGTGCAGAAGTTACTTTCAAAATTGCTAACTCTAATGAGACTTTGACTGTTTATACAACAAGACCAGATACACTGTTTGGAGCTACATACATGGTTGTTGCTCCAGAACATCACATAATTGATAAGCTTTCTGATAAAATTACTAATATGGATGAAATTGAAGAATATAAGCATCAAGCTTCTTTAAAATCTGATTTTGAAAGATCAGAATTAAATAAAGAAAAAACAGGTTGTGAAATAAAAGGAATAAAAGCAATTAATCCATTAACAAATGAAGAAATTCCTATTTGGATTTCTGATTATGTTTTAATCACATATGGTACAGGTGCTATTATGTCTGTACCTGGACATGATACACGCGACCATGAATTTGCTAAAGAATTCCATTTACCAATTGTACAAGTTATTAAACCTGTTGATCCAAGCATAAAATGTAATGTTGATGAAGAAGCTTTCACTGATGTTGAAACTGGTATATTAATAAATTCTGGATTTTTAAATGATTTACCTGTTATAGAAGCTAAGAAAAAAGTTATTGAATACTTAGAAGATAATAAAATTGGTAAAAAACAAGTAAATTATAAATTACGTGATTGGGTATTTTCTAGACAACGTTATTGGGGTGAACCTATTCCTATGGTTTACTGTGAAAAATGTGGATGGGTCCCTTTACCAGAAGAAGAATTACCTTTGAAATTACCTGAAGTTGAAGATTATGAACCAAGTGAAAATGGTGAATCTCCTCTTGCAAGACATGAAGAATGGGTAAATACAACTTGTCCTCATTGTGGAGGAAAAGCAAAAAGAGAAACTGACACAATGCCTCAATGGGCTGGCTCTTCATGGTATTATTTGAGATACATGGATGCACATAATGATAAAGCTTTAGCATCAAAAGAAGCTTTGGAATATTGGTCACCTGTTGATTGGTATAATGGTGGTATGGAGCATACAACTCTTCACTTATTATATTCAAGATTTTGGCATAAATTTTTATATGATATTGGTGTAGTTCCAACAAAAGAACCTTATCAGAAGCGTACATCTCATGGAATGATTCTTGGAAGTAATGGAGAAAAAATGTCTAAATCAAAAGGAAATGTTGTTAATCCAGATGATATTGTTAATGAATTTGGTGCTGACAGTTTTAGAGTTTATGAAATGTTTATGGGACCTTTTGATCAAACTGCTCCATGGTCTATGGAAAGTATTAGAGGTTGTGCAAAGTTTTTAGATAGAGTTTGGAACCTTCAAAATCTATTAGTAGATGGTGATACATATTCTCCAAAATTTGAAAAAGCAATGCATCAAGCTATTAAGAAAGTTTCTTCTGATATTGAAGAAATGAAATTTAATACATCTGTTTCTACTTTTATGACATTAGTAAATGATTTTTATAAAGAAAAAACAATTAATAAAGCAGAATTTAAGACATTTTTACAATTACTAAACCCTTTTGCTCCACACATAACAGAAGAACTTTGGCAAACAGTATTAGGTGGTACAGAAATGTTAGCATATATGGAATGGCCTACATATGACGAAGAAAAGACAATTGCTGATGAAATTACTTTACCTATACAATTTAATGGAAAACTAAAAGCAACAATTACTATCTTCTTGGATGAAGATGATAACATTATTAAGGAAAAAGTTCACGAAGCTGTTAAGGATAAATTGGAAAATAAAACGATTATAAAAGAAATTTATGTTAAAAATAAAATTTATAATATTGTTGTTAAATAAATATTGATTTAATTAAAAGCCTATTAGTTATAATAAAAGCACTAATAGGCTTTTATGAATTTTGAATTTTTGAATTTAAAATATATAATTCATCATCATGTTTTTGAAGCATATTTTCACATTTTATAATTCTTATATTTTGCTCTTCTATTTTTTCAGTGTTTATTTTAAAAGCATCAAATAAAGCTACTATTTTTTCTCCATGCTCTACTTCTATTCTGGCTACAGTACCACTAATATTTCGTAACTCTTTTTTCATTTCTGCCATGTCTTTATCCATTTTTGACATGTCATTATCCATTTTTGCTATTTTTCTATTAATTTTTACTATGTCTTCTTTAATCTTTGGAATTTCTTGTACTTGTTTCTTAATTTCTAATATTTCACTTTCAATCTTTGGTAT
>CAYVCM010000040.1:0-10560 GCA_964449925.1 uncultured Clostridium sp. | reverse complement strand
GAATTTCTTGTACTTGTTTCTTAATTTCTAATATTTCACTTTCAATCTTTGGTATCTTTGTTACTTGCTTTTCGATTTCTGGTATTTTTGCTACCTGTTTTTTAATTTCAAATACATCTTCTTTTATTATTTGTATTTCTTTAACTTGCTCTTTCGTTTCTCTTATTTCATCATAAATTTTTAATAAAATATCTTGATTTGTACTACTCATCATTTCCCTCCTTTCTTTTTTTGTCATTATATATTCTAATATACCATTTGTCAATAAAAACATTTCGACAAAATTCTACATCATTTTCATTTTTTTGTATATATACAGTCATTTATACTCTTACTATTTTAATACTAAAAATAATTGTTTTGTTACAGAATTGTAAAGAATATTTAATCATATTGAAATATTTCCACACTCTTCTTATAGTATAATATTGTTAGGTAATTATAAGAAACTTAACCTTGTTGTATACAGAAAAATCTTATATATGTTCAAGATATAAGTGGATTTTTCTTTTGAAAATAAAATATGTATTTTCACTTTAAGTTGCAAAACTAAAAGTTTCATATTGTTTCTTATCCAATAAACAAAGGAGAACTAGAATGAGTATTAAATCTGATCTAAAAAAAGATGGAATCGAAGTAACACAAAAATTAGATACCTTAAAAATCAATTCTATTGCAAAAAATATTGCCTCAAAACTTTGTGAAACATTTCCTTCTTATGGATTAAATGAGAATAATTTATTTATAAAACTATCTAGATTAGATATGTATAAGGCAAAAATGCCTGAAGGAATGGCTGAAGCAAATTATTATTATAAAAATACATCTATTTATTTTAACGAACATATTCCTGATGAAGATTTAGAAGAATTTGCTATTCATGAATGTATTCATTATCTTCAGGAGGTTAAAGATAAAAGAAACTATTTACTAAAAATGGGATTGTGTGATTATACAGAATTCAAAATTTATGGATTAGGACTAAATGAAGCAGCTGTTCAATTAATGTCATCAAAAATAATTGGTATTCCAAAAGACTATGTAAAATATTTCGGAATTAGTTTTGAAACTACAAGTCCTTCTTATTATCCATTAGAATGTTGTCTAGTTAGCCAATTAGCTTTCATTACTGGTGAAGATGTTTTGTTTAAAAGTACATTAAATAGTGATGATAATTTTAAAATCAAATTTTCTGAATTAACTTCACAAAAAACTTTCATGGCAATTCAAAATGCTATTGATGACATTCTTTTTGCAGAAGAAGATATAATTAAACTAAATAATAAAATAACTCTAGTTGATGACAGAAATAAAAAAGTTGATGATATGGTAAAAAAGATTGATGAATTAAAAGAGAAAATTAAATTAACATTTTTGCGAACACAAAATTTGATTGTATCTAGCTATTTTGATAAAGCATTTTTAAATATAACTAATTTACAAGAATTAGAAAATTATAGAAAAAATTTATATGCTATAAAATCATACTTGGGATTTGCCGAAGGTTATACATTTTTTAATGATTATTATGTTGAAAAAATGTCTCAATTAGAGCATAAATATAATGTTTTAGAAAATGGTGGTATTGAGACAGCAATTCATGTCCAGCCCAAGCATGATAGTGCAATTATGTCCATATTTAGAACCATAAAAGGATTGCTATTAGGAAATCATGCTAAAAATGAAAATACATCTTTAAAATAATAAGGAGCTTGTTATTTATAAGAAAAGCGTGCGCTAACGAAATCAAAGATTTCTACGCACACATGTGCAAAATTGCTTCGCAATTATTGCACAAATATAGGATGCTTAACCTTGTTGTATACGGAAAAATCTTACATATGGTCAAGATAAAAGTCGATTTTTCCTATACAATAAAAAAAGATAGAGACCTCTCCCATGTAAAATGGAAGAGGCCCCTTTTTTTAGGGCCTTCTGAGAACTACTCGGTAATAAGCCGATATACTGTCCCAGACTGGGTCGTAGCTTCCCAGAACCCATCCTTTTTCTCCATAAAATTTTACATCGTCTGCAGTATCTGCTTTGCTGCTTCTCTTCCTGAATATGCAGCCCATGCAACAGTTCCCTTCATACCAGCTAAATCTCCTCCAGCATAAATTTTAGGATTAGATGTTCTATATTCTTCATCTATCTGTATATTTCCCCATTTATTTAATTCTAAATCTAAATTTTTTACATATTCTTGTGGTTTAGAACCTAATGCCATAACAATATAATCAACATCTACTTGATAATTGCTATTTTCAATATTAACTGGGGATAATCTGCTTTCTCCTTCTTTTTGAATTAATTCTGTTCTAATTAATTCAACTCCTTCTACTTTTTCATTACCTAATATCTTAACAATATTATTTTGAAAAGCAAATTTCACACCTTCTACTTTTGCATCATGTATTTCTTTTTTCTCTGCTGGCATTTGCTCTTCTGCTCTTCTATAAACAACTGTTACTTCTTTTGCACCTAATTTATTTATAGTTCTGGCACAATCCATAGCAACATTTCCGCCACCTGTTACAATTACTCTTTTATTTTCATAATCTGGATGCAAATTATATTCTAATAATTCATTTCCTCCATAGACACCTTGCAAATCTTCTCCTTCAACTCCCATTTTAGAAGACTTATTTGCACCAATACTTAGGAATATAGCATCATACTGATTTTCTATATCTTTTAATGTAAAGTCTTTTTCAAGTTCACTATTATATTTAACCTCTATTCCTAATTTTAAAATATCATTAACTGTATTTTTCACTATTTCCTTTGGTAGTCTGAAATTTGGAATTCCAAACATTAATAGTCCACCTAAATAATCATATTTTTCGTATATTGTAACTTGCACACCTTCCTTTGCCAAAAAAGCTGCACAAGTTAATCCAGCAGGTCCTCCTCCAATAATAGCTACTCTTTTATTTTTGTTTTCTTGCTTTTTATAGCAATCTGATAAATGATACCCTAGTTCATGTGCTTTATCAAAAGCATAGGCTTCTAATTCTCCTATTGAAACAGGTTCCCCTTTTATTCCTCTAACACAAGATCCTTGACATTGTTTTTCATGTGGACAAATTCTTCCACATATACCTGGTAAAACAGTAGTTTCTGATAAAATTTTGTAAGCCTCTAAATACTTTTCTTTATCTAAGACTTGAATAAAATCTGGTATTTGGTTATGTAATGGGCAACCTTTTAAAGAACATGGCTTTGCCTTGCAATTTAAACAATAATTCATTTTCTCTTTTACATTTTCTATCATTTCTATGCCTCTTTTCAAATTTTATGTTTTACTCTTGTATATTTTACCCTTTTTACATTATTTCGTCAATAAGACTGACTCTCCTGTTAAAATAATAGTAATTTTATTTGTTTTTTTGCTTATTACTACATTTGCAATAATTCCTTATGGAAATATATAATTACGAGATATAAAGAACTTAATTTTGTTGTCTTAAAAAAATCTAGATAAACTTAAGATAAATGTTGATTTTCCCTAAACAATAAAAGTTTATGAATATAAAAAATACATATCAATTTTTTGTATACAATACTATTTTTATTTAACTTCCATTTTGAATAATAATTTTAATTTTCTATGAATTTTTTTATATAAAAATCACCTTTATTATTAACAAAAATAGTAATTTCTCCATCTTCATCAGTTCTATAAATTTGCATTCCGAAATGTTTCTAATCTATTCAAAACCTCTTGTGTCGGATGTCCAAACATATTAGTTTCTCCAACGCCAATAAGGGCTATTTTGCTATTAACTGCTTGCAAAAATTCTTCTGTTGAAGAACTTTTTGAGCCATGATGTGCAACTTTTAAAACAGTAGACTTTAGAATTTCCAAATTATTTTTATATACTTTTAATATCTTTTTTTCTGCCTCTTCTTCTATATCCCCTGTAAATAACATACTAAATGTTTTATATTGTAATTTTACAACCATTGCATTATTATTTAATATATTATCACTTATTTGTTCATCTATCGGCCATAATATATTAAACTCTACACTACCTATTAATACTTTATCTCCTGCTTTTACTTCTTGTACGCTCAAGTTTTTTTGTTCCACCAGCTCTAAAAATTTTTTATAATTATCACTTTCTTCTCCTTGCTTACCAATATATATTTGTCCTACCTTTAATTCTTCTAACACTGACAATATACCTCCAACATGGTCTTGGTCAAAATGAGAAATAAATATATAGTCTATTTTTGTATATCCTTTATCTAATAAATATGGTATAAGCGTATCTTTTCCAACATCAAATGTACTTGATGTACTTCCACCACCATCTATTAAAATAGTTTTATTATTTGGTGTTACTATAAAACAGGCATCTCCTTGTCCTACATCTACAAAATTAATTTCTAAGTTAGATAGTTTCTGCTTAATTAAAGGAAAAGCAATAATAATAAATATCACAAAAATAAGAATTGTATTTATAATAATTCTTTTTTGTTTGTTAGTTTTATAGCTTTTTAAAAATTCATTTTTCTTTTCATATAGTTTGTATTTTATAAGTGCCATAACATTTTTAAACCTCTTTCTAGTTGAATTTATATATTTTTTTGTATAAGTTAAATATATTTGATTTCCTGTAAATATTACTATGTAATAAATGATAATTGCAAAAATAGTTGGTGTAGATACATATATTTTTGAAAATGGTAAAAGTGCAAAATTAGAAATTTGTAATAAAATATCTATTCCCAAGGATAAGAAGATAGAAATAAATTTAGAAATACTAAAATTTATAAAAGAACTTATAATAAAAATGATAGATAAAAACATAATTGGACCAATAATTATACTAACAAATATATTAGTTATTACAAAATACACACCTATCATATTAAAGTGATAAAGCATAATAGGTAAAATCATTATCTGAGCAGAAATTGTAACAGATATCATGTCTTTTAAATTATTTACTATTTTAGAAATACAATTATTTTTTTGAATTTTCATATTATTATTTATCCATTTTATATTATCTAGATATTGTTTTATATTTTTATTAAATAAAATAATTCCAATTGTACCTAAATAAGATAATTGTAATCCTACACCTGTAATTGAATATGGATTTTGTATTAACAAAATACCTAAAGAAAGTGCAACTGAAGTCCATATGTCATTTTTTCTATATATTAAAAATGCAATAACATTCATTATTCCCATAATTCCTGCCCTTACAATTGAACTAGAAAAACCTGTTAAATACATATAAAACATCAATCCAATAATAATTACATAATTAACTTTTCTTCTACCTAAACTTTTTTTGAAAACGATTTCTATTCCCATTATAATATACATGACATGCATACCAGATACTGCTAATATATGAGAAATATTAGCTATTTGAAATTTTTCTTTTAATTCTTCTTCTAGGGCTGTTGTGTCACCAAGTACCAAGCCTTTTACAATTTGTATTTTTTCATTTTCTAATATATTTTCAATATTTTTTTCGATTGATAATTGTATATTGTTCATTTGTGTTTCAATCTGGTTAATGTTGTTTTTGGATATTATTTCATAATTTGAAACTTTCAAGGTTCCATATATGTTTATTGATTTTAAATATAGTTGATAATTAAATCCATCTGTATTTCTTTGTTCACTTCCTTTTTGAAATTCTCCTTTTAATGTAACTTTATCACCATATTGAAATTCTATATCTTTATTTACATCTATATAAATTTTTGTGGATTTATATTTATTGGAATTATTAACTGCTAAAACTTTTAATATATATCTATTTTTATATTCTCTTTCTTCTTTATTACTTATAATAATTCCTTCTACTATGATATTTTCTTCTGAGTATAATGTTTCATATTTATTTTCTTTGAATAGAATAATGCTATTTGAAATAACAGAAGTTATTATAATTAAAAAAATAACAGATTTTGATAAAATTAGTTTAATATATCTAATATATCGATTGATAGAAATTAATTGAAAATTTTTCTGTTTTTTAGATTTAAAATATTTTTTTAAAGTTAGTAAAATTGTTATTAAGATATATAAAAGGGCTATACTAATTTTAAAGTATAGCCCCCATATAATTCCTATGATATATCCTATAACAATAACGACAATTGGTCTTTTAATATAAATTCCCTCCAATTTCATTATCATTATATAACTCTTCTTGCTCCATAATAATTGTTGTTATAATATCCTGAGCTTAAAGAATCAATTCTAACACCTGTTGATGAAGTTGATGAATGTATGATTTGTCCTCCACCAATATATATTGCCACATGTGTAATACTTGATGTACCAAACATTACTAAATCACCTGGTTGTAGGTTTGATCTACTAACTGCAACTCCATTGCTATATTGTCCTGCTGATGTTCTACTTAATGTTATTCCATGTTGTTTAAATACATAAGAAGTAAATCCTGAACAGTCAAATCCTGTACTTGGTGAACTACCACCGTATGTATATTTGTATCCCAAATATTGTTTAGCTGTTGCTACAATTGCAGAACCTGTAGTAGATGATGTTGTCGATGTTGTTGTGGCTGTCGTTGTCTCACTTGTTGTACTTGTTGTGGTTGTTGTACTACTTGTTTTTCTAGAAGTACTTTGACTTCTTGAAGTTTCTTGTATCGTATCTGATAATAATGAAGTGGAAATATATCCCTCTACATTATCTACTTTTACTTTACTCCATCCATTTTCTTCACTATACACTTCTACTTCAGTGTTTAATGCTACTGTTGTTAAGATTGTGCTAGAAGTATTTGCTTCTTCTCTTATATTTACTGTTGTTGAATTTACATATTGTGTTTTTATAGCTGTTTCTTGTGTATCTTCTTGTTGTTCCTCTGTTGTATCATCTGTTACATCCTCTGATACATTTTCAGCTACTTCTTCTTGGTCTTCACTTTCTAGTTTGTCTTTTCTTAACCAACCTTTTGTTGTTTGTGTTTCTACACATGCCCATCCATTTATAACTTCTGTAACAGTAACAGTTTCACCTGTTTTTAATTCTATTACATCTGTTGCATTAATAGATGGTACTAATTTTAGTTTGGTATCCTCTGAGATTTTATATTCTTCTAATGTAATTTCCTCTGTAGTTTCTGTCTCAGTGGTTTCTTGTGTTTCTTCTGTTGTAGTTTCTTCTACTACATTTTCTTCTGTTGTACTCTCTTCTTCATTATTTTCTTCTGTAACTTCTGTGTCGGAATTTATTGTAACTAGCTCTTTACTTACATATCCTGTAAGACCTTCATATGTAATTTGATACCAGTCACCTTCTTCTCCTATAATTTCAACTTCTTGATTCAAAGTAATTTGCCTCAAGATTGTACTTTCAGCATCTGCTGTCTCCCTTAAATTAGCAACTTGTACATTGATAATTCCTGTATTTGCTGCTAAGCTGATATTTATAAAAAGCATGCTAGCTATTGAAATAATTGCCAAAACAAAAATGCTTTTTATATTCATTTTACTTTTCATTGTAATCCTTCTCCTTAAATATTTTATATTTTGAAAAAAGTAGTACCAGGCTAGTATACTATAAATATAAAAAAATGTCAAATTTTACGCTAATTGATTTTTTATCATTAGTTTTACAACATCATATATTATTTTTTGCTTTTCTAAATTGCATTTCATAATTAATTCATACAAATCTTTATTCATATATCCTATTATATTATTATTCTTTTCACTTAGAACATCATAAAGAGAAATATTTAAGCAATCACAAATTTTTACAAAGTTTTCAATTTCTACACCTATTCTACCATTTTCTAATCGACTTATATAACTCATAGATATCCCCAAAAAATCTGCCATTTGTTTTTGTGTCATATTCTGCTCTATTCTTGTATTCTGTATTCTTCTACCAATATTAGAAAAATCTATATCCATATTATCACTCTCCTTTATTGGTAAATATAGCATTATGAGTTTTATTTGTCAATACATTTTTTTGACATAATGGTAAAAATTAATTTTCTTTTATCTCTTCTACATATGCCATCTCTTCTAATAATGTATTTTTCATCTTTTGCATATTAGAAATTTGAAATAAATTAATGAGATTATATTTTAATTCTAATATATGATTATCATAAGTTGTCATTTGAAAATATTTTTTTACTGTTTTTCTATAACGATACATATTTTCTCTTGTGTATATTACAATTGGAATAATAATAATATTTTTTATATGTTTTTCTTTAGCATTTTTAATGGTTTTTATACATTCTTGCAAAATAAAATATGGTAAATTTCTGGAAATTTCTTCTTGATAGATTATTATATAAAATACCTGTTTATCAATATTTTTATATATAATTTCCATCCCATTCTTTCCTCTATAAAATTCTATGCATATTAATTGTTCTTCTTCTATTTTTTCGTAATGTCCTAAAAAATTATTTAAGAACAAACAAATTCTTTTTTTATCTTTCAATAAATATTCTAGTATTACCTTATATTTCATTTCTAAACTATTTTTCATCCAAATATTATATTCCTCTTCATCTTCTTGTAAATTAAAATAATGGTTTTGTTTTATATGGTGAATGCATTGAATATAATCTTTATAAGTAAAATAATATATAATAATCTCCTCCTCTGATTTGAATTTTGTCTCATTGTGTCTCATTGGGGACGTTTCTTTTTGGGACATTTTTGTGTCTCATTGGGGACGTTTCTTTTTGAGACATTTGGGGAGAGTGATAATTTTGGGAACGAGGATGATTTTTTGCTCCGTCCCTAAAATCATCACTCTCCCCAAATGTCTCAAAAAGAAACGTCCCCAATGAGACACAAAAATGTCCCAAAAAGAAACGTCCCCAATGAGACACAATGAGACAAGAGGTAATGATAAAATTCAAAAAACATAAAAAACATTATGTATATTAAATCACAAAATATAAAAAAAGACAAGCATATTCACTTATCTTTTAGTAATTTAATATTTTTTTTATTTCTTCTTTTGATAAATATCTCCATTTTCCGAGTTCTATATCTTTTACATCTATTCCCGCAATTGCACTTCTATGTAGAGCTAATACTTTATGTCCAATTGCTTCACACATTTTTCTTACCTGTCTATTTTTTCCTTCATGTATGATAATTTCTAATCTTGTTGTTTGTTTTTCTTCATCTATTTTTAATATTTTTACCTTCGCAGGTTTCGTAATATATCCTCCTATATCTACACCTTGTTTTAATTTTTCTATATTTTCATTACTAACAATCCCCTTTAAAGTAACTGTATAGGTTTTATCAATTTCATGTTTTGGGTGTGTTACTTTATATACAAATTCTCCGTCGTTTGTAAGGATTAAAGCTCCTGATGTATACATATCTAATCTACCTACTGGTACTAATCTTTCTTTTATTTTTATTAAATCTAGAACAGAGTCACGATTAAATTGGTCTTTTACAGTTGTTACATATCCTATTGGTTTATTTAGTAAAATATATATTTTTTTATTTTCGATTTTTACAGTTTTGTTTTCATATTTTACTTCATCTTTTTTTGGCTCTACTTTTGTTCCTAATTCTGTTACCACTTTTCCATTCACTTGGATTTTTCCTTGTAAGATTAGTTTTTCTGCTTTTCTTCGTGAGGCAATTCCTGCTTCTGCTAAATATTTTTGTAATCGTATTTCCTCCAAAAAGATTTCTCCTCCCTTTTTATTATATTCTTTTTCTATTTTCTAAATCTTCTAGAATATTTTTGAAATATTGAGGCAATTCTGCTTCTAAATGCATTTTTTCTTCAGTTGTTGGACGAGTAAATTCTAGACTTTTGGCATGTAAGCATTGCCCTTTAACATTCCATTCGTTTTTGCCATTTGAGTAAACCTCATCTCCCACAATTGGATAACCAATTTGTGATAGGTGAACTCTAATTTGATGGGTTCTTCCTGTTTCTATGTTTACTTCTAATAATGTATATTTATCATATCGTTCTAATACTTTAAAATGTGTTACAGCTTCTTTTCCTTTTCTTGTAACTGCCATTTTTTTTCTATCTTTTTCACTTCTTCCAATTGGCATATTTATTGTTGCTTCATTTTCTTTTACAATTCCTCTTACTAAAGCAATATATGTCTTTTTTACATTATGTTCTTTTATTTGTTCACTTAAATTTATATGTGCTTTATCATTTTTAGCAACAATGATTATCCCTGATGTGTCTTTATCTAGTCTATGCACAATTCCTGGTCTAATTTCTCCACCGATTCCTGATAAAGAATCTTTGCAAATTGCCATAATTGCATTTACTAGTGTCCCATCTGGATTGCCATTTGCAGGGTGTACTACCATTCCTTTTGGTTTATTTACTACAATAATATCTTTATCTTCATAAATAATATCCAAAGGTATTTCTTGTGGTTTTAAAGATATTTCTACTGGAACCTCTTCTTCTACTTCTATTTTATCTCCTTCTTGTACTTTATATGATGCCTTTACTGTTTTTCCATTGACCAATACTTTTCCGTTAGAAATAAGTCTTTGAATTGTCACTCTTGATGTATCTTTTAA
>CAYVCM010000039.1:11025-14223 GCA_964449925.1 uncultured Clostridium sp. | reverse complement strand
TATACCAGATGAATGGAATGAAGGCGAAGATGACCAAGATAGAGAATATGTAGAGTTAGTATATTTTGATTTATCACTAAAAAAATGGGTAACAGAAGCAATAGTGATAGAAGATGGAGTGGAAACAATAACACAAACAGGACATACAGCAGATACTGATCCAGAGCCAGTAGTAAAAGTAGAGTTATATAGAAAAGACATAAATGATGTAACAGTAAAATTCAGATATACAATAAGGGTAACAAACGAAGGAGATATTGCAGGATATGCAAAAGAAATTACAGACTATGTACCAGATGGATTAACATTCATAGCAGAAGATAATCCAGGATGGACAGATGAAGGAAATGGTGTAATATCAACTAGATTGTTAGAAGATGTATTATTACAACCAGGAGAATATGCAGAAGTAGAAGTTGTACTAACTTGGATAAATGGAGAAGACAATATGGGAACAATGACGAATATAGCAGAAATTTCAGAAGACTACAATGACAAAGGAGCACCAGATATAGATTCAACACCAGATAACCAAGTATGGGGAGAAGATGATATAGATGATGCATCAGTATTGTTATCAGTAGAAACAGGAAGAACAAAAATCTACATGGCATTAGGTTTAACTGTATTAGGAACACTAGCAGGTGGAGTAACATTAATTAAGAAATATGTAATATAATGAGATAATAATATTAGAATATCTAATAAAAAAGAAGTACTAAATTGAAATAAACCCAAATTATTAGACAAAAAAGTTTAATAATTTGGGTTCATTTTATGTCTAAATATTCAAATGAATTTAAATTAAAAGTAGAAAAACATTGTATAGGAAAACTCTATATAAGGTTTTTCCGTACACAACAAGGTTAAGCATTCTATACTTGTGCAATAATTGCGAAGCAATTTTGCACATATGTGTGTCGATTGGAAAATACTGGTTTGTTACAAAAAAGAAATAAAAATGTAATAAATATTAAATTATGACAAATTACTACTTCCGTAGGTCATTAAGACAGGTATTTTTTTCAACAAAAAAACCATATTGAAAATAAAAATAAATGTGTCTTATAATAATAATAAGAATAATAAATTTCAAAAAGGAGAGTTGATAAAATGCTAAGAAAAAAGATTTCTATAATATTTATTATTTTAATATTTTTAACAATACTAGTTGCAAATATATTTACTAATGAAGTAGAAGCTAGCATAATAGAACCAGTGTATTTTGGAATAGCTGAAATCAGAACAACAACAGGAATGGGATATTCAATAAGAGATGCATCAACAGGACAAATTATATTTAAGATAGTACAATACAGTGGCGAAAATACAAATGATCCAACAGAAGTAAATGCCTACTGTATTAAAGCAAATACAGGGTTTGCAGATGAAGAAGAGATATATGAATATAATGTTAGTTATAATATGAAAACAGAAAGAACTGATATTGCTAGTCAGAATGATATATTAAATGACCTTGTAAATGGTGGACAATATGATAATTTATTAGCATTAGCTGACCTTCTTTATATACCAGGAGTATCAACAGAGGCAGAAAGAGAAGCTTTATTAGATGCATCAGGTGCAAATGCTGTAACTGATAGGAGTGACTTTAATGGAATTGAAGAATATTATTTAACAGATGATGAAATTGATGCTGTACAACAAGCTGCTATATGGTATTTTACAAATGGAGACGAAGATGATGGTAAATATGATGTATATGGAAAAGAAAATTGGGTATATTATACAACAATAGGAGGTATAGACAATTATTCTGCTCTTACATCATATAATCCAACAAATAATGCATATGGTCCTGCTGCTTATGCTGGATATTTTAGAAGCCAAGCTATGGTAAAATTATATGATTATTTAATAGAAACAGCAGAATATAATGCAAGTAATGGTATTAATGATGAATATACAATATTAACAGTATATGCATCAAGTACAAATTCAGATGCACAACCAGTCATGGAAATTACAAAAATACCAAAAGAATTTGATTTATCTTTAAGAAAATATATAACAGAAGTTAATGGAGAATCTGTATCAGATAGTAGAGAACCAGATATAGATGTATCAGGATTAGCAAGTGAAGAAGATACAACAGCTACATATAATCATAGAAAAGATCCAGTTGAAGTACAAACAGATGATATTATAACATATAATATTACAATATATAATGAAGGAGAAAAAGCAGGAAGAGCAACTGAAATTGTAGATCAATTGCCAACTGGACTAGAATTTGTAGAAGTTGTTAGTGGAAATTTTGATTTAAGTAATTATGATACAGATACAAATACAGTATATTTAACAAGAAAATCGGACAATACTACCAATTTATCTGCATATGATGGTGGAGATACATTAGATTCGGAAACTATACAAATCAAATGTAAAGTAACAGAAACAGGTGGAGATACAGATAAAATATTGACTAATATCGCATGGATAGCAGAAGAAGTAGATGAAGATGGAACTGTTATTACAGATACAGTAGGAGAAGATCGAGATTCTGAACCATCAACAATTACAACATATACAAAAGATCAATTAGTAACAACAGATAATGGATATATTGGAAATAGTAGTAATAGTGGAAAAGATTTAACAAATAGCAACAATTATTTTGAAGGTCAACAAGATGATGATGACTTTGAAAAAGTTGTAGTTAGATCAGTAACAAGCATAGAAGTTAGTAAAAATTGGGAAGATGAAGAAAATCAAGATGGAAAAAGAGTAGGAACTATTGTAGTTGAACTACTACGAAATAATATTCCAACAGGAGAAACAATAGAATTAACAGAATATAATGATTGGGAAGGTTCATTTAAAAATTTACCAACAAAAATAAATGGAGAAGAAGTAAAATATTCTGTTAAAGAAACAACAACCATTAGTGGATATGAAACTCAAGTAACCAGTACAGAAAATACAGAAGGTAAAAGTTTTACAATAACAAATTCATATGAACCAGAAACAACAGACATTACAGTAATCAAAATATGGGATGATAGTGATAATCAGGATGGAAATAGACCAGATGAACTTGAATTAACATTATATGCAGATAATGTAGTTGTAGAGGATGTAAAACCAGAAGTATCTAAAGATGGTAATACATGGACAATAACATATAGTGGTTTGCCAAAATATAGAGATGGAGGAACAGAAATTGTATATACAGTA
>CAYVCM010000039.1:0-10925 GCA_964449925.1 uncultured Clostridium sp. | reverse complement strand
ATATAGTGGTTTGCCAAAATATAGAGATGGAGGAACAGAAATTGTATATACAGTAAAAGAAAGTGAAGTAGAAGGATATACATCAAATGGAGAGGCAACAGCAGAAAATGAATATACAATAACAAACACACACAAAATCTTCGACCTAAGTTTAAGAAAATATATTACAAAAGTTGGTGATACAGATATCACTAATAGAACTCCAGATATTGATACAACAGACTTAGCAAATGGAACAGATACAACAGCAGACTATAATCATAGAAAAGATGCTGTAACAGTTCAAACAGGAGACCAAGTAATTTATAATATTACAATATATAATGAAGGCGAAAAAGACGGAAGAGCAACTAAAATAGTAGACCAATTACCAAAAGGATTAACATATGTAGGACTTGTTGATGATAGTATTTTTACAGTAGAAACTTATGATATAGGAACAAATACAGTATATTTCATTAGACAAGATAGCAATACAGACAATTTAGATGCTTACAATGGTGGAGATACATTAGATTCAGAAACTATTCAAGTTATTTGTGAAGTAACAGCAGAAGCAGGAAGTGAAGCTATTACTTTAACAAATGTTGCATGGATATCAGAAGAATATGATGCTGAAGATGATATAACAATTACAGATCAAGAAAAAGCTGATACAGATTCTGAACCAGCAACAACACCAGAAGTAAGTCAAGATGATTTAGTAACAACAGGTGAAGATACAGGTTATAAAGGAGATGAATCAAATCCAGAAGATTTAACAGATGAAGAATATTATTATAAAGGACAACAAGATGATGATGACTTTGAAAAAATTATAATAGAACCAATTACACAGATAACAGTACACAAAACATGGAATGATGAAGAAAACCAAGATGACATTAGACCAGAAACTATTACTATAAATTTAATCAAAGATGGTAATATTATTGATACTAAAGAAATGACAGCTGAAAGTAACTGGAAATCAATTACATTTGACAATTTACCAAAATACGAAGACGGTGAAAAAATTATTTATAATATACAAGAAGAGGAGAATACAGGATATGCTATTACATATAGTAATATGACATATGATGATGAAAGCAATACATATGAAGTAACTATTACTAATACTCATACACCAGGAACAACATATGTTGTTGTTAACAAAGTATGGGATGATGAAAAAGATAGGGATGGTATTAGATCTGATGAAGTTATTATTGAACTATTAAAGAATGGAGAATCATGTGATCCACAACAAACTATCAAACTAAATAAAGACAATAAATGGACTGGTGGATTCTATGACTTACCAATTAATGAAAATGGACAAGAAATAGAATATACAGTAAGAGAAATTACACAAATAGAAGGATATACAACAACTATTGTAGATGATAGTACAGGTGAAGAAATTAGTAATGAAATTGCGAATGTAGATGAAGAAGAAACAAGTACTGTAACATATGCAGGAAGAAGTATGATAAGAGCAACATCTTCTGAAGTTGAAGGAGAATCAACACAAAGCACAACAATATCAAATATTATAACTAAATTATCAGAAATAGTGACAACACAAGAAAATAATGATATTTCTACTACATCTGATGAAAGTATAAAAACAATTACAGATGAAGAAGAAAGCAATATTGAAGAAACAAATGAAGAAGAACAAGTAGAAGAAAATGAAGAAGAGGATACACAAACACAAGAAGAGGATGTATCAAAAAGCTTTACTATTACTAATACACATGTAGTAGAAAAAGAATTTGACTTAGCATTAAGAAAATTTATTGCGGCAGTAAGTAGTGATGAAACAATAGAAGAAAGTGATATTTTAATGAGTGAGGATGGTACCTCCTATGCTCGAGAGCCAATTGTTGATACATCACAACTTAACACAACAGATGAAGACGGTAATTTAATTACAACTGCAATATATAATCATACAAAAGAACCAGTATCAGTAAAAGTAGGCGATTATGTTGTTTATATGCTAAGAGTATATAATGAAGGTGAACAAGATGGATATGCAGCAGAAATCACAGATTATTTGCCAGAATATTTAGAATTTGTAGATAATGATTTTAATGCACAATATGGTTGGACTGTATCAGATGATGGAAGAATTGTTACAACTAGATACTTAGAAGATAGTGTTGTTGCAGAACCACAAATAGATGAAGATGGAAATTACACCTTATCTTATGTAGAAGTACCAATTATGTGTAAAGTATCATCTAATGCTATTGCAAATGAATATATAACAAATGTAGCAGAAATAACAGAATATCAAGATGAAAATAAAGAACCAGTAGAAGATAGAGATTCTGAAGAGGACAATATAGAAGTACCAGAAGAGGAAGATTTACCAGGATATAAAGAAGATGAAATAGATGAAGATTATGTGCCTGGACAAGAAGATGATGATGACTTTGAAAAAATATATGTACAAGAATTTGACTTAGCATTAAGAAAATTCATAACAGCAGTAGATGATGAAGAAGTAACAGATAGAGTTCCAGAAGTAAGTTATGATAGAGAAACAGATGAAATAACATATGAACATACAAAAGATCCAGTAGAAGTAATTACAGGAAATGTTGTAGAATATACCATAAGAGTATATAACGAAGGAGATATAGCTGGATATGCACAAGAAATTGCAGATGATATTCCAGACGGATTGCAATTCTTACCAGATAATGAGACAAATATAGAATATGGATGGGTAATGTATGACGAAGATGGAAATGTCACAGATAATGTAGAAGATGCAGTAGAAGTTAGAACAGATTACTTATCAAAAGAACAAGAAACAACAGAAGGAGAAAATCTATTACAAGCATTTAATCCAGATGAAGAAATAGGAGAAGGAAATCCAGACTATAGAGATATAAAAATTGTATTTGAAGTTGTAGAACCAAATACATCAGATAGGATATTGGTAAACTCTGCACAAATTACAGAAGATGCAGATGAAGATGGAAATCCAATAGATGACATAGACTCTATACCAGATGAATGGAATGAAGGCGAAGATGACCAAGATAGAGAATATGTAGAGCTAGTATATTTTGATTTATCACTAAAAAAATGGGTAACAGAAGCGATAGTAATAGAAGATGGACAACAAACTGTAACACAAACAGGACATACAGCAGATACGGATCCAGAGCCGGTAGTAAAAGTAGAAATATATAGAAAAGACATAAATGATGTAACAGTAAAATTTAGATATAAAATTAGAGTAACAAACGAAGGGGATATTGCAGGATATGCAAAAGAAATTACAGATTATATACCAGATGGATTAACATTCTTAGCAGAAGATAATCCAGGATGGACAGATGAAGGGAATAATGTAATATCAACTAGATTGTTAGAAGATACCTTACTACAACCAGGAGAATCTGCAGAAGTAGAAGTTGTACTAACTTGGGTAAACGGAGAAGACAATATGGGAACAATGACAAATATAGCAGAAATCTCAGAAGACTACAATGACAAAGGAGCACCAGATATAGATTCAACACCAGATAATCAAGTATGGGGAGAAGATGATATAGATGATGCATCAGTATTGTTATCAGTAGAAACAGGAAGAACAAAAATCTACATGGCATTAGGTTTAACTGTATTAGGAACATTAGCAGGTGGAGTAATATTAATTAAGAAATATGTTATTTAGTACAATGGACGGAGTGATGATTTTTTGCTCCGTTCCTAAAATCATCTCAAAAATACGTAAAAGGAATAGGTTGTTTTAAAACCTGTTCCTTTTAGAGTTAAAAAATTTGAAAAATTTTTTCTTTACAATTAAAATATGGTATGTTATAATTTTTTTGAAATAGACTAAAGAGGTGGAAAATATGAATCAAATTCTATCAGTTGATGATTCAGAAGGAAAGAAAAAGAAAAAAAATAAAAAAGTAAAAACAAGTAGTGGACCGGCAGATATAAAAACAGTTGTTAAAGTATTTGCAACAACAATGATTATATTTGGTGCGTTTATAATAGGAACAGGTTCATATGCTATATATAAAGAAAATGAAAGCAGTGCTTCTGAAGTAACAAAACCAGTTATATCAGAGACACTTAGTGATGATGGTACATCAGTTATATTAACAGTAACACATGACAAAGAAATTGACAGAATTGAATACAGTTGGAATAACGGAGAAGTAGAGACAATAACAGGTAATGGAAGACAATATATAGAGGAAGAAATAGAAATACCTGGAGGAACAAATACACTATATGTAACAGCATATGATACACAAGGACAAGAAATTTCTTCACAAAAAGAATTTACAGTAGAAGATAATATGAACTTGAATTTAACTATTTCTGAAAATAGCAAATTACAAATCACAGCAGAAAGTGAAACAGAAATTTCATATATGACATATAGATGGGATGATGAAGAAGAACAAACAATAGAAATAAACTCAACCACAGTAGATGAAGAAATTGATGTACCTATGGGAACACATGAAATAACAGTAATTCTAGTAGATGTTAATAATGAAACAACTATGCAAGAAACAACAGTAGTAGGAACAACAAAACCAGAAATAGAAATTGAAACAGATGATTCGGGAGAATACTATTTAATTACCATTACAGATGAAGTTGGATTAGAAAGAGTAGAATTAACATTTAGAGATGAAGAAAGAACAATCGAAATAGAAGATGGACAAACAGAAGTAAAATATAAATTACAATTGAATGAAGATGATGAAAATAAATTAGAAATAACAGCATATAATATTGATGGAATTGCTTCTGATACAAAAAAAGTTAAAGCACAAAAGTAAGAAGTATAAGATACCTATCCTTGTTGGGTATGGGAAAATCTACACCAGGTCGAGATAAAAAGTTTGACTTTTCCCATATAATAAAAAAGAATCTTAGCTAATATGAAAAAATCTACTATGAGTAATCAAACAAAAGTAGATTTTTTCTATATAAATCGCACAAAAATAAAAATTAAAAAAGAATAAAGCATAAAAAAGAAAAAAAAGGGTGAATAATATGGTTCAAGAAATTTATATTATTGATGATGATGATTCGTCAATCGTAATTTTTAGGGAATTATTTAAAGATGATAAAGACTATAAATTTATTAGTGTAAAATCAGAACAAATAGATATTGCATTAAAAAATATCCCATCATTAATTATAATTAATGAAGATGCAATCGATAGAGATGTTGTAGGTCTTTGCAAACAAATTAGACGAGATGAGGATAACACAATCACACCTGTTATTGTTGTATCTTCTAATAATGACAAAGAACACAGAATGAAAATACTAAGAGAATCAATAGAATATTATATCAAAAAACCAGTAGACGAAGAATATTTATATTTTACAGTAAGAAATCTAAATAGATTATTATCTAATAATAGAAGGGTGAGTCCATTAACAGGATTACCAGGAAATGTACAAATACATGCAGAATTAAAAAAACGATTATCTAATAATGAATCTTTTTCTGTACTATATGTAGATTTAGATAATTTTAAAGCATATAATGATGTTTATGGTTTTGTTAAAGGAGATCAAATTATTGAATTTACAGCAGAAACAATTTTAAGAAGTGTTCATAATGATCTTACAGAAGAAGCTTTTGTAGGACATATCGGTGGGGATGATTTTGTAGCAATATTACCATCAACAAATTGTGAAAAAGTATGTCAAACAATTTTAGCTGTTTTTGATAAAAATGTAAAAAAATTCTTTACAGAAAGGGATTTAGAAAAAGGATATATAGAAGTAGAAAATAGAAAAGGTATTATAGAACAATTTCCTTTAACATCACTATCAATAGGTGTTGTTGTAGTAGACCCAGGAAGATTCCAAAATATATTAGAAATTGGCGAAGTTGGAGCACAAGTTAAACATGCTGCAAAATCAGTAATGGGAAGTAGCTACGCAGTAGATAGAAGAAAAAGTTGATAATTTTGTCGCATTGGGTGTCTCATTGGGGACGTTTCTCTTTGAGACATTTTTTTGTCTCAAAGAGAAACGTCCCCAATGAAACATCCAATGCGACAAAACTCGACACTGAGGTGATAAAATGATTAGATATTTAGAAAAATCAATCGAAAATATGAGAGACATCGGAGGATATAAAAGTGATATAGGAAAGAGCATAAAGGTTGGTAAATTAATTAGAAGCAATTTGCCAATAAATCTATCTAGCAAAGATATTGCAATACTACAAAGAATGGGAATACATACAATTATTGATTTAAGGTCATTAGAAGAGATAAAATCAAAACCATCTGTTTTTGAGAATAACAAAGAATTCAAAATATATCACATAGGAATTGATATAGGAAAAGATATACCAAAAACAGAAGAAATGGTTCCCAAATCATATATGGATATCTTAACATTACAAGAAAAAATAAGAACTGTTTTTGAAATATTTGCAAATAACGAAAATATATTGTATTTTTGTACAGCAGGAAAAGATAGAACAGGAGTAATCACAGCCTTAATGCTTAAATTACTTGGGGTTAGTGATAAAGACATAGTAGAAGATTATGTAGCTACAAAAAAATTTATGAGTAAGATTTTAAAAAGATTTGCAAATAATGACGATGAAATTTTAAATATTATTACACCAAAGAAAATTTATATGGAAGACTTTTTAAAGTTATTTGAAGATAAATACAAAAATATAGAGAATTATTTAATGCTAGTTGGTATTAGTACTAGCACTATTGAAGATATAAGAAATAGGTTTTTAGAAAAACCTTAATTAAATAAAAAAACAAAGGAAGTTCTAGAAGATGCAATTGAAGATTTTGAAGGAACACTAATATTTGTAAGCCATGATAGATACTTTATTAATAAATTTGCTGATAAAACAATTGAATTTAAAAATGGAAAAACAACAACATATTTAGGAAATTATGACAACTACAAAGAAAAAATCAATCTAAATAAATAGAAAGAGGGATGATTTAATATGAATGATGTATTAATTAGAAAAGCAAGATATGAAGACATAGAGCAAATTGTGGATATAAATATCAACGATTGGAAAAATGTATATAAAGGAATAATAGATGACGAAATATTAGATAACCTAGACAGAAATAAAAAAATAGAGAAATGGAAAAAGCATCATAACTTAGACAATGTAATTGTGGCTGAACATGAAGGAAAAGTATTGGGTTATTGTGCTTATAATATTAATGCTACCTATGAAAATACAACTATAGATTCAGAGCTTTTAGCTATATATGTTGATTACAAAAATTTAAGTAAAGGGATAGGCAGAAAGCTAATGGAATTTGTAATGAAAGAGCTAAAAAGTAAAGGAAAAAGCAAAATGATTTTATGGTGCCTAGAAGGAAATAAAAATGGAAGAAAATTTTATGAGAAAATGGGTGGCAAATTATTTAGTGATGAAAAATATTTTAAGATAAATGAAAAAGAATATAAAGAAGTAGGGTATGTTTACAATATCTAATGTAAATAATGAAAAAATTATAGGTTTAGTTTGACATTTATTAAATATTGTAGTATACGAAGAATAGCTTTTAAGCAAATGTACTGTTTAAGTCAGCTGTTGTCATATAAACCGCCTTTCTACTTATAGAAAGGCTTGTCTATTATACAAAATTATATATAAGATGTTTATAATTAAGAATAAAAAAATAAACAATAAATATACATATAATAAAAACTTTAGAGGTGAAAAATGAAAAAAATTACCAAACAAAGAGTTTTTATTATATGTTTTTCTATTACAATCAGTTTTTTAATATATATAGCACAAAACACACAATCCACCGAAAGAAATGAAAGCAATATAGGAGATGCTATTCAAGTAACATCATTACCTGTTTCTGGCAAAATAGTAATATTAGATGCAGGGCATGGTACACCAGACGAAGGAGCAGAAAGTAAAAATGGAACAACAGAGGCACAAATCAATTTACAGATAGTATTAAAATTACAAGAACTTTTAGAACAATCTGGATGTACTGTAATTCTTACAAGATCTGATGAAAATGCTATTTATGATTTAGATGCAAAAACCCTAAAACAAAAAAAGATTTCAGACATTCATAATCGTGTAAAAATAGGAAATGAAAGTTCAGCAGATATATTTGTATCAATACATTTAAACAAGATTTCACAACAACAATATTATGGTTGGCAAACCTTTTATAATACAAATAATGAAAATAGCAAAGTTTTAGCTGAGCAAATACAAGAAAATTTAAATGAAACCATACAAAAAGAAAATAATAGAGTCGCTATGAAATTAAATACTGTATATATTATGAAATATGTAGAAATTCCAATATCTATTGTAGAATGTGGTTTTCTTTCGAACCCACAAGAAGAAGAACAACTACAAGAAGATTCTTATCAAAGTCAACTAGCATGGGGAATATATAACGGAATCATCAGTTATTTTCAAGATTAATAATACTGATTATTTTAAAACTTTATACATACATGAGCAAAAACTTAACAAATAAAAGAATAAAATTAATGAATAACCTCTAATTTAAAGCATATAATTAAATAGCTTTTAAATGGAGGTTATTATTATGTTTCTCATATTCAACAAACAAAAAATATATACATACATCATATCTGTCATAATGGTCATACTACTATTTTGCATAGCAGGAACGCTCACAAGTGAGAAACAATCAATTGCCACATCATCAACAAGCGAAACACTACTACCAATATACAAAGTACAAACAGAAGAAAAGAAAGTTGCTCTTACAATGAATTGTGCTTGGAATGCAGATGACATTGATAATATCTTAAAAACACTAGAAGAGAATCAAGTAAAAATAACATTTTTCATCGTGGGAGAATGGGCAGAAAAATACCCAGAAGCAGTAAAAAAAATATATGAAGCCGGGCATGAAATTGGAACACATAGTGACACACATCCACATGTAAACAATTTAAGTTATGAAGAAAATATAGAAGAACTAGAAAACAGTAATGATAAAATTGAAAGTATTATAGGAACTAGAACAAATTTATATAGAACACCATATGGAGAGTATAATCAAACAGTAATACAATCAGCACAAGATAAAGGCTATTATACTATTCAATGGAGCTTAGACACTTTAGATTACACAGGCATAACAGGTGAAGAAATGTGGAATCGAATCAAAGACAAAATTAATTCTGGAGATATTATATTAATGCATAATGGAACAGACCATACAGCAGATAGTTTAGACATGATTTTAAAAAATATTAAGGAACAAGATTTAGAAATTGTAAAAATATCAGATTTAATATATGAAGATAATTATATAATTGATACAAATGGTACACAGATAAGTCAAAGTCAGTAAGATTGGAATATATAATTTATAAAAATACAAAAGTATGCATAAATTTGGAAATAGAGGGAAAAATAAATATAGTTTTTGGGGATGGAGACTAAAATGCATTTAATTGGTATTTTTTCAAATCATTCAGAATATGAAATGATAAAGCAAAATGTAAAAGATATAATAGATAGAAAAGATTTAGAATTTATTAATATTACTTCTAGAAATATAGAAAATATGAAAAATATTGTATTTGAAACTATTGTATTGTGTCATCAAGATAAAATAAATGATATACAAAAAGGAATACTAAACAAATTATGCAATAATTGTATATTTATTATTATAAATACAGATAGATTTTGTAATACAAAAATTATATCAGATAAAAAAACAAATTGTATCAGTTATGGTTTAAATCAAAAATCTACAATTACTATATCTAGTTTGCAAGAAGATAAAGCAGTATTATCAATTCAAAGAAATATTTTAAATATAGAGCAAAAAACAATTGAAATGGGAGAAATGCTTTTAGACTTAAAAAACAATGAACAAAAATATGTGGAAATTATGTTAGCAAGTTTTACAATTTCTATTATATATTTTGATATTTACAACTAAATAATATGTTAAATATGTCACTAATTGCATAATATAACTAAATTATAGCAATTTTTCTATAAAAAAACAATAATTTTAACTTTTTATGTAGACAAAAGCGGGAAAATGTTGTATAATAGGTAATGTAGGCTAAGAAAGGTAAAAAAATACAATTGATAAAATAATTTTTAAGGAGGAAAATAAATTGGATACAAATTATTTAGAAAACAACTATTTAACACTAGTTGGAAAAGTTACAGGAGAAAAAGAATTTAGTCATGAAATTTATGGTGAAAGATTTTATATCTTTAATCTAGAAATACCACGTTTAAGTGGTGTAGCAGATGTTATACCAATTACTGTTTCAGAAAGACTAATAAATGAAGATACATTAACTGAAGGACAAAAATTATTAGTAAAAGGGCAATTTAGATCATACAATAGTTATGAAAGCTCAAAAAACAGATTAATACTAACTGTATTTGCAAAAGATCTTAAAATAATTTCTGAAGAAGAAGAAATTGAAGAAGAAAGTGAAATGACAAAAAAAGATAAGATTACAAATGAGGTTGTTTTAATTGGATATATTTGCAAAAAACCAATTTATAGACAAACACCATTTGGTAGAGAAATTGCAGATATTTTATTAGCTGTTAACAGAGCTTATAATAAATCAGATTATATTCCATGTATTGCATGGGGGAGAAATGCAAGATTTTGCCAAAATCTTGAAGTAGGTTCTCAAATAAAATTAGTAGGTAGAGTACAATCAAGAACTTATGAAAAGAAACATGAAGATGGAAGTGTTGAAACAAGAGTTGCTTATGAGGTTTCAGTTGGAAGTTTAGAAGTTATCGAAGAAAATAATAATGAAGATGAAAATACAAGTGAAACAGAAAATCAAGAAGCAGTTTAATAGTAACAAATATATAATAGAAAAAAGTTTGAAAAGTATAGTCTTTTCAAACTTTTTTTGATATAATGCAAAAAGAT
>CAYVCM010000038.1:0-14388 GCA_964449925.1 uncultured Clostridium sp. | reverse complement strand
TGCAATATATATCATATACCCATGCTAAGTGAGATGAATTACTATCTATACTTAGGCCTAACAACTCTGTATTTAATTGTTGAAAATATGTATGCGCTCTTGTAAATGCAATCATTTCAGTTGTACATACGGGGGTAAAATCTCCTGGATGAGAAAATAAAATTAGCCACTTTCCGTGAATAATCATTTAGTGAGACTTCACCCATAGTGGTATTTGCTTCAAATTCTGGTGCGTGTTGTCCTATTTTGACATTTCCATTCATCATTAATTCATAATCCATAAAATATTCTCCTTTCATTTTTATATATTTTATGAATTTTTTTATATTTGGTTACATATGTTTTTAGGGATGTTTTTGTGTTTTTGGAGACATGTTCCAAAAACATTTGCCTTATTTTAAAATATATGGTATATATTAATATAACATTTTCTTTAGAAGGAGGTTTATATGAATAAAATAAAAAATTGGCTTGATGAAACAATGGAATTTGAAGGTACTCTTGGTATGGCAATCGCAAATCATAATATAAAAAACTTACCTGGTGAATATATTTTTGATAATGGATTTATAAATTTAACTGCTGATCCTGAAATTCCAATCAAAGGAATGGTAATTTTAGGAACTAATAAACCTTATTCTAGTATCTCTGAATTTACTAGCGAACAAAAAATGCAAATATATGATATATCTAACAAATTAATAAATACTTTACATCAAATCGGATTTAATAATATCATTCAATTTCAAGATGAGGGAAGTAAAGGTCAATTTCATATTTGGTTTTTACCCAGACATGATTGGACATATCAATTTGGTAATAACTTAGATGATATAGCAAAATATTCAAAAGAAATATTAAACATTTCAGATGAATATAGAAACTCATTATTAAAGTGTATTTCTATCATAAAATCTGAATTTATTCATCAATTAGAAGAAGAAACAGATTAATCTGTTTCTTCTTCTAATTTTGATGTGCTTATTAATATTCAAAGAAAAACTCTATGTTATCCAGATTATCTTGTATTTTCAAGACTCTCCATAAGCTTTCCATGAACTTATTATCATTATAAGCACAGCAGTCTTTGCAATTTTTTGGACAATTTCTCTTGATGAATTTTGCATTAGCCCCATTCATCATTGTTTCTAGTTCGCCAATGTTTCCTTCCATCACACCATAGTGATATGATAAATCTGTTATCTTATCCCATAATACACAACATATTAAGTTTGTTCCGTATAATGGTGGTGACACAAGTGAACTCCAGCATCTAGATGGTTTGGCATCTTCCTGTAAATACCGGTCATTATAGATTTTGCTCAAGTCATTTGGAATTTGAAAACTAGAAATATTAAAATTTCTGTAGTTTTCTTTTAACCTTAACAACTCATTAATTGCTTCACAAGTCATATTTTGCCCTTGATGTTTTCCATATTCTGGTGTTAATACTTTTACCGCTTGAAAAGCATCTACACCAAATCCTCCAACTGTTTTAAGAAACTCTGAATAATGACCATTATTTAAAGGTCTTATGCAGGTTCTCGTTCCAATTAAAAGTTCATCTTCTCTTCCATACAACTTTCTTTTTTCACACAGTTTTTCGACTAACTTTATTGCATCATCATATGTAAAAGGTGTCCTAGAAACTTGATATGAATACAGTTCATAAGCTGCTTCTGATATGCCTGGAAAACTGATTCTTATACATGAAGCATAATGTACTAAGCAATCTATAAGCTCTTCTGACATTTTACTTCCTGTACTAACATACACAATCTTCATTCCACATTCTTTGGTGGCGAATTCAATCATTTCAATTCTGTCTTTATACATATCTGGATTTCCTTCACCACACAATTCAAATCTTACATTTTCATATCCCCTTTCCTTTGAATATCTTGAAATTTCTTTCAATATTTTTTTATAAATTTCAATAGGAATTATTGGATATTTAATATGGTTATCTGAAATAGCCCATTCCCTACTTGGACAAGCCAAGCAATCTGTGCAATTAAAATCACAATAAGGAAAATCTTTACTGCTAACTGATAAGATTGGCATTTTTTCAATACCCTCCTTAACACCTTTTTTAATTGCTTCACAATATTCTTTAATGCTTAACGGATAGAAATGTTGTGGGAAAATTTTGTCTGTTAGCCAAATCGTTTTTCCTGTTGTTACATCAGCGGCAATTACTCTCTTTGGAGTAATCAACCGTTCTTTACTAAACTGTCTATTCATGTCCTTCTCCTCCTTCAATGAATAACATTTTTAGATTTTTACAAAAACAAATTCTAATTTATGTTAACACTTTCTTTTATATTTGTCAATTAAATTATTGAATATTTTGTTTTTATGGAAATAAATGAAAGTAATTAACATTATAGTATTTTAATAAATTTATTTTTTCCAAATTGTAAAACATTTTCTGTGTTTAAATCTATGATTTTATTTATATCTTCAATTAATAGACCATTTACCTTTACACCTTTACCTTGTATCATTCTTTTAGCTTCTCCTTTTGATTTTGCAAAATTCACTTTTACAAGTAATTCACAGATTGGTATTGTTTGAATAGTGTCGCTTAATATTATTTTCTGAATATTGTTAGGAATGCCTCCATTTGCAATTACATTATATTTTTCTTCTGCCTGGTCAATATATTCTTCGCCATGATACATTTTAATAATTTCTTTTGCATATTTTTTATGAGCATCTACAATGTCTTCTTTTATCCATCTTTTTGCAATTTCTATGTCGATATCTGTTGTTAGTTTAAAATATTCCATTAAAACTTCGTCAGGAATTTTCATGGATTTTTCATACATAATTTCTGGCGATTCATCTATTCCAATATAATTTCCTAATGATTTACTCATTTTTTCTTTTCCATCTAAGCCTACCAATAATGGGAATGTAATGACCACTTGCGGTTCTTGTTCATAATCCTTTTGTAATTCTCTTCCAACTAACAAATTAAATGTTTGGTCTGTGCCTCCTATTTCTATATCTGCTTTTAAAGCAACACTATCATATCCTTGCATTAATGGGTATAATAATTCATGCATTGAAAGTGGTAAATTATTCTCAAATCTATTTTTAAAATCATCTCTTTCCATAATTCTTGCTACAGTATATTTACTTGTTAATGATATGATATCTTCAAAATTCATTTTTGCTAACCATTTTGAATTATATTCTACCCTTGTTTTTTCTTTGTCTAATATTTTAGTAACTTGTTTTAAATAACTTTCTGCTGATTTTCTGGTTTCTTCAAATGTTAATGCAGGTCTTGTTTTGCTTTTTCCTGTTGGATCTCCAATCATTGCTGTAAAGTCTCCAATTACAAAGACTATTTCATGTCCTAAATCTTGAAAGATTTTTAGTACTCTTAATGGTACTGTATGCCCTAGATGTAAATCTGGTCTTGATGGGTCTGCTCCAAATTTTATAATAAGTTTTTTTCCACTTTTTATTTTTTCTTCTAATTCCTCTTCTGAAAATATTTGTACAGCAATTTGTTTTATTTTTTCTATTTGATTATTCATAATATACAACTCCTCTTCTTATTACTTTATACATTTTTATTTTCATTTCAAGCCTATTAACAAAAAAGCCAAATCATCCGTTAAAGGACGATTTGACTCGTGTTACCACCTTTATTCATAGCATATCAATTATGCTACCTCATTATAGCTTATTCGTAGCTACTCGTTAGTTATTATAAGAAATGTAATTCATAATTCTATATACTAATAGTTTGCACCAACCACTATTTCTCTTTATTTTGTAACTATAAAATTACTACTTTGTTTCTTTTTAAAACATAACTAAATTTATTTTCAATATAATATCATAAAAGTTTAAAAAAGTAAAGAAAAAGATATCAACATTTGCTGATGCCAAAAATTGTGTGCCATTATTGTAGGAATAATAAGAAGCCTAATTAATCTCTTGCAAATAAATCTCTTGTGTAAACTTTATCTTTAATTGACATTAATTTATCTTCATATCTATTTGCCAATATAACATCAGAAATTTCTGAAAAGTGCTTAAAGTCGTTTATTACTTTGCAATCATTAAATGTTTTTTCTTCTAAAGTCGGCTCATAAATAATAATTTCAACACCTTCAAGTTTTAGTCTATCTATTATTTCTTGAATTGCACTTGCTCTAAAATTATCAGAATCTTTTTTCATAGTTAATCGATAAATGCCAACCACATCTGGATTTCTTCTCATTACCATTTCAACTATATGCTTTTTTCTTGTTCTGTTTGATCTAACTATTGCTCTAATTATATTTTGTGGTACATTTTCGTAATTTGCAAGTAATTGTTTTGTATCTTTAGGTAAACAATATCCTCCATAGCCAAATGATGGGTTATTATAATGATTTCCTATTCTCGGGTCTAAACATACACCTTCTATTACATCTTTGGAGTTTAAGTTTTTTATTTCTGCATATGTATCTAATTCATTAAAATATGCAACTCTCAAGGCAAGATATGTATTAGCAAATAATTTTACTGCTTCTGCTTCTGTTGAATTCATGAACTTTATTTCTATGTCATTTTTTAAAGCTGCTTCTTTTAGAAGATTAGCAAATTTTTCTGCTCTTTCGCTTTTTTCTCCTACAATAATTCTAGATGGATAAAGATTATCATATAATGCTTTTCCTTCTCTTAAAAATTCTGGTGAAAACATTATATTTTCAATATTGTATTTCTTTTTCATATCTTCTATAAATCCAACTGGAATTGTTGATTTCACTACCATTGTTGTATCTATATTCATACTAATTACTTTTTGTATTATGTCTTCTACACTAGATGTATCAAAATGATTTTTTTCGTCATCATAGTTTGTTGGTGTGCTTATTATAATGTATTCTGCTCCTTCAAATGCTTCTTTATAATTTAAAGTTGCTTTTAGGTTTAATTCTCTGGTTGCAAAGAATTCTTCTATTTCTTTGTCTTTTATTGGTGATATTCTTTTATTTATTTTTTCTACCTTTTCTGGTATGACATCTAGTGCCATTACTTCATTTTTTTGACTTAATAGTGTGGCTATTGATAAGCCTACATATCCTGTTCCTGCTACTGCGAGTTTCATGTTATTTCCCTTTCTTATATAAAAATTTCATCTAATATTTTTAAAATTTTGTCTGTATTCCTTCGCTCTACATCAATTAATTTATTAAACAATATATTTCTATTTTTTATAATATAATCAATTTTTTCTTCGTTTCCACTATATACATCTACAATAAAGTCATCCAAACTATTATCTTTCAATGTTTGAGATATTTTTATATGATTTTGAGCATCAATTATAGCAATTGGAAGAGATCCATATTTATATCCTAATAATAAGGAGTGCATTCTATTACTTATATTATATGAAGAATTTTGATATATATTGATTGCACCTGAAAGATTGATTTGAATATCTATAAATTCACAATTATATTTATCTTTAAAGTGTTCATACGCTTTTTTGCAAAAGTCATAATCTTTTTTTACTTGAAAATAAAATAAAATTTTCATATTGTCTTTTAATTCTTTATTAATTTCTTTTAATATCAAATCACATTTTTCTATCATTTTTTTCACATATTTACTGTCTTTTTCATTGAGAATGGATTCTCTTAATGTTACTGAAACTACATTATTATTATTTATTTTTTTATTTTTTTTGTTTAAATATAGCCAAGACATATCTGGACATAATTTTGCATTTTTTATTCCTATTTTTTGACACAAATTTAAAGATTCCGTGTCTCTTACATAATAATGCTTAATAAAATTGCTTCTAAATTTTTCTGTTATTCCTTGAAATTTTGTTATAGGTCCTATTGATGAACCTATTTTTATAATTTTAACATTTAACAATTTATATAAAGCAAAAATTATTCCTACAGATATATTTTTTAAATATGTTTTAGCATTTCCTCCATATTGGTGTCCTAATCCAGAAACTAAATATACTTTATCATTTTGTTTTTTAGCTTTTATAGCTTTTTTTAAAATATAAAGCATATATAAAAAATCATTTTTGCAAACTACTTTTTCTTCTTCTAATAATCCTAATTCTTTTATAAAATCATCTGGAATATTCTTACTGCAATTACATTTTAAGACTCCATATTGTCTTAATGTTTCAATTAAAGCTCTATTTATTAGAACATCTCCTGTGTTTTCAAATTGTGTTTTAGTTTGATAATATATATAGTTTATTTTTTTTCTACCTTTCGCTTAATTTTTTTTAATAGTGATATAATTATATTTTTATTTATAATAATCGAATATAAGCATGTAATACAAATTGATATTATTATTTTAAAAGGATTATTATAATCATATAATATAATTACAATTGCAAATACAATTATTTCAGAAATAATTAATTTATAGTTTAACTTCATTTGTATATCATTTGAAATCAATTTTTTTCTTATTAACATCAAGGCAAATTCTGCAATTAATGTAGAAATTGCAGCAGCATATAGTCCAATTGTTTTTATAAACATAATATTTATTACAATATTTAAAATTGCAGCAATTACAGTTGAAGTAGCTATAGCTTTTGTCTTTTTAAAAGCTGTATATATACCGGAATAAAACTTAGCTATACAATCAAAATACATTGCCAACAATAAAATTGGTACATAAATAAACCCGCTAACATAATCTCCTTTTATAAATATTCTGAATAATATTGGCATACCAGATACCATCAACAATATTACAGAAAATATTAAATTATTGATGATTTCATATAAAGATTGATAATATTCATTTATTTTTTCTTTAACATTGTTAATTATTCTTGATGCACTTTCACTCCAAGCCATATAAAAGAAATGGTATACTGTTTCTATAACATTAGGAAATTTATACGAAACAGAATAAATACCATTAGCTGAGTTTCCTAAAAACCAACTAATAACAATTCTATCAGAAATGTTAATTATTTGAGCTCCTAAACTATTTGGTATTAATGGCAAGGAATATTTTAACATTTGTTTTAGTTCTTTCATTGAGATTAATTTTATACTTAGAACTTTCCATAATTTTGATATAAATACTACAATCAAAAAAGCTAAAAATTCAGATATGCATGATGAAAATAATAGTCCTTTAATGCCACCTTTAAATACAAGAATACATATAACATTTAAAATTAATTGTAAAATGTTTTTTCCTGCTGAAATTATTGAATATTCTTTTATTTTTCCACAACCTCGTAATAAATTATTTGAGAATGTATATAATGCACTTATTACAACATATAAAAAAATGTATAAAATATTATCTATATCTGGAATTAACAAATGTACTATGTAACAAATCAAACTAAATACAAATATCCCTATAATAAGAGCACAGAAAGCATTAGACACAATTTTTTTATATTTTATGCCATTATCTCCTGTATCTATAATAAATCTAAATAATGCTTCATGCATTGATATGGTTACAATTGGAAGTAAAAACGCACTTATTGCAACAATATAATCATATATTCCATACTCTTCTGTTGTTAAAATTGATGTGTATAATGGTAATAATAGAAAAGATATCATTTTGGCGCCAAAATTACCGATAGTAATTATAATGGTATTTTTAAATAATCTGTTTTTTTCATTCACTTTTTCTCACTCTCTTTGTAATTGATATTACTATTTTTATCAAATTATTTATCTATCTATAATAAATTATTAATTTTTATAGTCCTAATATTATAGCCAATGGTATAGCTATAGGATTTACAAAAGCTGATTCTGATGTGCTTGATATTAGCAAATATACTAAAACTATTATTTTTGCCATATATATATTTTTATTTTCACTAGAGTAATTTATCTGTATTTTCTTAAAAATACAAATGAGACATATGCAATATAGTATAAGTCCTAAATAACCAAATTGTCCAAGTATCATTGGCCAAAACGAATCAGAAATAAAAGATGTATTATTTTTTTGTAATCCATAAATATTTTCTATACCATATTTCTCGTAAATTGGTGAATACACTTCTGCTGAAAAATGTGACGCAAATGTTCCAAATCCTGTTCCAAAAGGTGCATAATCATTTGCTATTTCTATAGAAGTAGTTAGCAAAGCACTTCTTGCAGAATCCGTTGTTGTGAAAAAATAATATTCAATCTGGTTATAAACCAGTGCAGCACAAATCAGTCCCAATACAGCCAATTTAGAGAATGTTATTCTTTTATTTCGTTTCTTTACAAACAATACTATTAACACAAATATTGCAAGAAAACCTATAGCTTTCATTCTTAATGTTGTCAAAATAATAATTGCTAATATATATGTGTATATACTATTTATTTTTCCTTTAAAATAAATCATAGCACATAATATAAATATACATATAGCTGCTAAATAAGTAGGATGACTATAAAATAATCTATTAGCCATAATTCCATATCTATATTGATAAGGAAATAAATTGAAAGCATAATTTAAAATTGTCAATATAGAAAGTATTATTGTTATTATTTTTAAATTTTTTATTATTAAATTCGAATAATTATGCAATACATTTTTTTTATTTATTATATTGAACAAATAGTATACTAAAAAGAATTTATATACAAGTAGAGCATCTGATATTGCTACTGAAATAGGCTGATATTTATATTTTAAATTAGAATACATCCCTATACAAAAAATCAATATCAAACTTATTATTATTATAAAATCATATTTTTTTACTTTCCAATTTTTAGTTTTCATTAAATATCCTAGCATATATGGAAACAATAAAATAGCTAAGAACTCATCAAAATATTGAAATATTCCTATATAATTTTGCAATAAATTTTGAAATACCAATAAATACATTATAATGATAAAGAAATGTCCTATTCTTTTGTTTTTAGTATCTGTAGTCATATTTTTCTCCTTATTTACATATTATATATCTTAATTAACTTAATAAATCTTTATATATACTTAAAAACTTATCTGCCAAAATATCCCATGTGTAATTTTTAATTATTTGTTTTCTAGAATTTTCAATTATCCTTTTTCTGAAATCACTATCATTTAAAATTTTGTTGACAGAATCTGTCCATTCTTCTAAATTATTTAATGAACAAATAATTCCATTCTCTTGATTTTTAATTATTGTACTCGAACCACCATTTAATGTTGTTATAGTTGGTATGCCAAAATACATAGCTTCTAATAAAACCATTCCAAATATTTCATATTGTGTTGGTAATAAAAAGACTTCACAATTTTTATATAATTCAGGTAATTCTTGCTGAGGTATTGATTCTATGTAAATAATATTTTCAAATATATTTTTTTCTTTGGCATACTTAAAACATTTATTTACATATTCTTGATTACCCTTTCCAACAAGTATCAACTTTACATTTTTATTCTTTTTAATTACATTTTCTAAAATATCAATTAGGAATGTAATGTTTCTCCTATCTTCCATTTTTCCTATATATAGCATAAACTGTAAACTGTGCTTTTCTTTCTGATTTATTAAGTTTTCTATTGTTATATTCTTTTCCTGTTGCTTTTCAAATTTTTCTGTATCTAAACCCACTCCAATTGTATGAACATTTTTAAAACCTTGTTTTTTTAAAAAATCTTCAGCTAATAAACTCTTGGTTATAATATAAGCATTGCAAAAATTTTTCTTATGTAAAAATATTTTATAAAATATTTTTGCATATAAATTATGTTTCCATGTAAATTTAGATTTATATGGTCCATGATATATTATTGTTTTATTGGGATATTTACTATAAATTAGCCAACTCATTACTTTGTCACATTCATATACTTGTATAATATCATATTGTTCACATAAATCATAAATTTCTTTTTTGTATAAAGCACTCTTACAAAAATCTTTCCCTTCTAAATTGTATATCTTTATTTTTTTGTTTTCCATAAGAATTTCTTGAGTTGAGCCATTTCCTTTCTTAGAATAATATACAATTCCACATTCACACCCCAATTTAGTTAATTGTTTTGCCAAGCCAACTTCTTGTTCATTATATATATTTTTAAATATTGTATTTTCTGCTGATGAAGTTCTTACTAGTAGAATTTTCATTTTTACATTCCCTTCTGCATTACATTTAATTATATTTTTTCAAAAAAAATTTCTAATTTTCTGGATTCTTCATATATATCATATCCAGCTTTTTTTAAGTTCTCAGAATTATCTATTCTTTTGTTATGTTTCTTTTTTAATATAACGCTTGCCCATTCTTGAGCAGTATCTTTCAATGACAAAAACTGAAAATTATTCGATAATTTTGCTAATTCTGGAATTCCTTCTTTTGTAGCATAAACATCTATGCCATTCGCTTGAGCTTCTAATAATACTAACGCTAATCCTTCAAATAAGGATGGTAATACAAAAACATCCATTGCATCTAACAATTGTTTTATATCATTTCTTGAACCTAAAAAGCTCACATTATTTTCAAGTTTTCTTTCCTTTACTTTTTCTTTAATTTTTTGTTCATCTTCCCCTTTTCCTATTAATAATAAATGTGTATCTTTATTTTGTTTGTTTATTTCAGTAAAAATATCTATTAAAAACGCATGATTTTTTTGAAAATGAAATCTTCCAATATGACCAATTACCAATTTATTTTCAATATTTAATTTTTTTCTATATATTTCTCTTTCATTTTGGTTAAATTCATATTTTTTTGTGTCTATTGCATTATTTATTATTTTATATTTGTTTCCTTTTCTTATATGTTCTCCATAAAAAAATTTACCAGCCTCTTCTGAACATGCCCAATATTCTGTTGCATATAATCTTAAAAAGTTTTTATTAATTTTATGAAGCAAAAATTTAAATTTTGTTGTCATATTTTTTGAATTATGACAATGCAAAATTCTGCATTTAATCCCATATCTCTTTGCATATTTAAGCCAATCAATATTGGATAAAATACATAAATTAGTCCATATTGCTGAATATTCCTTGGCATGCTCTTTAAAAAATTTTTTCATATCAGCCTTATATTGCATTATTCCTTTTGCTCTTGGAGTTATTTTATAAGTATTCCCGCCCAGACTTTTTATTTCATCATCATAAACTATTTTCTCGGTATTATATAGAAAATCAAATTGTATTTTACTCTTATCGATATTTCGATAATAATTCATTATTACTGTTTCTACTCCTCCTAAATTATCTGTCATTCCAAATACTAATATTTTCTTCATTTTACCCTCTTTCTTATAACAAATATTTTATAACTTTAATTTAAATATTTTTATTGATAATTCTTTATACATAATCCTTCGAAGCATTATTTTTTGGATAAATCTTTCCTGGATTTCCAATGACAATAGAATCATTTGGCACATCAAAGTCAACAAAACTATTTGCAGCAATTAATACATTATCTCCTATAGTTATTCCCCCACACACAAAAGAATTTACGCCTAGAACAACTTTATTTCCTATTTTAGGTGTTCCTTTTCTTTTTCCACTTCTTACACTACCAACCGTTGCACCTTTAAAAATAGCAACATTTGAACCAATAGTACTTTTCTCATTTATGGTAATTCCATATGGATGTATTAATTGAAAATACTCTCCAATAGATGTATTTGGACTAATTTCTATACCATATTTCTTTGATAATCTTTTTATTCTGTATTTATACCAAAATTTTAATTTACTATGTTTAGCTTTTCGTAATATATATATATATATAAGATCAGGATATTTAATTAATCTTATATGGCCTCCAATAAAACTCCATTTTTTTCCTATTTTCTTTTCATAATCACTTTTAAATTCTTTGTTCATATTCTTTCTCCTTAATAATGTCTATTTAATTACATTTCCTTATTATTCATTTGCCTTGTAATATCCTCGTCAACTATTTCTTCCCCTGTTTTATTTTTCAACTGTTCATTAGAAGCCTTAGATAAACCATTATTTGCAACACAATTCATATCACAAGTAGAACATCTATCAAGTTCTTCTTTGGAAACCTTACCATCTCTATAATCTCGAACAATTTTAAGTTCAAACATAGAATATTTTTGTTTTTTATAAAATCTTAAAAATTTATGTTTAATAACCCACCAAGCAGGTTTCCAGATATATTTGTGCATTGCAGGGCTAACAGAACCTATCATCCAGCATTGTCTATCACAATGTCTGACATTATTTCTAACATTTTCAGCTTGCTTAGAATTCCATAGTTCTTCCCAAGTTTGATTATTCAAATTTCCCATTATTTCTTTTTCTTTTGTTCCGTTACATGGCATTACATCTCCATATGGATCTATAAAAAATGTATCAAAAGCCATATCACAAGGTAAAAGACGTTTTTGTCCAAATATATAATTTATTAGCCCATGATTAAAATATGCTCTAAACCATTTTTTAGGCGAATTTGATTTTAATAATTCATTTACTAAATTCTCAAATTCTTTTCCTACCATCATTCTATCTTTTATTATGTTCTTTGATTCAACGAAATAGAAACTATTATGTAATGATGCTGTTGCAAATTCCATATTCAATTCATTTGCTAAATTATATAATGGTACTAAATCTTTAGCATTTGCATCTTGAACTGTCATTCCAAATCCAACATCAGGATGTTTCATTTCAACTAATTTCTTTAATGTCGAATATCCTTTATTAAATCCATCTTGTAAACCTCTAATTTTATTGTTAGTTTCTTCAAGTCCCTCTATTGAAATTCTAATTCCTACATTTGGGAATTCTTCACAAAGTTTAATTATTCTATCTGTAAAAAATCCATTTGTTGAAATTACTATTCTATCTGATTTTTTATATAATTCTCTTATAATATCAGGTAAATCTTCTCTTATAAAAGGTTCTCCTCCTGTTATGTTTGTAAAATACATTTTAGGTAATTTTTTTATTGTCTCTATGCTTATTTCTTCATTAGGTATTGATGGTGCTTTATATCTATTGCACATTGTACATCTTGCATTACACCTATATGTAACAATTACGGTTCCATTTAATTTTTTTTCAGCCATCTTTATCTTTCCTTTCTCTTAATTCATTTACAGTCTTTACTGGATAAAAGAAAAAATTTGCATATTTTATTTTGTTACTAATCATTGTCATCATTACTGGAATATAAACACTTGCAAATAAGCCAATAATTAAATGAATCCAATAATTAGTTACTCCTATTTTTAATAATATTATCCATATACCTGTTGCAAATATTGTGTGTGTTAAATATATTGGAAAAGTATATTCTATAAATGTGTCTAACAATTTTGATTTTTGAATATTTCTAAAACAATTAACACAAATTAGAATACCACTAATTACAAATAATATTTCAATTGAATCTAATAAATTTGCATATATTATGTCTTTGCATTTATATAAAATTAAAGCTAGAAAAACATATATTATTATCAATAAATGCTTTTAAATAATCTATCCATATTATTCTTGCTTTTGTTTCACTCATTTATTACTCCCTTTATAAGATTTTATATATACTTCATAATAAAAAAATACTTTCATTAAATATGTCTCATTTTAATAATCTTAGCAGGTACTCCGCCAACCACAACATAATCAGGAACATCCTTATTAACAACAGCTCCAGCAGCAACTATTACATGATTCCCTATAGTAACTCCATCTAAAATTATAGCTTTACTTCCTATCCAGCAATCTTCTCCTATTGTAACTCCTTTTCTTGTAGCACCTTGAAGTCTTATGGGCTTATCTAAACCCTCAAAATTATGATTTTCAGAATGTATACTTACACCTGGTCCAAATATAGTATCTTTACCTATCTTTGTTTTTCCTCTAACTGCAATAAATGCATTTGCAGCAATTCCAACATTCTCTCCAATTTCTAAACTTTCTCCTAGTTCTCTTAATACTCCTGTACATTCAATAATTGAATTTCTACCAATTGAAAAATTATTTCCTATTACTATTCCGCCTTTTGATAAAGCATCTATTTTTGTATAATCTTCTATAGTGGCACTTCCTAGAAAAGTAATTTTCTTTTTACAACTTATACTACATTTTTTTCCTATAAATAAAATCCCTTTTGATTTTTTAAAAAAAGGCTTCTTTATTATTCCTCTTACTACCATCATTAATTTTTTAATTATTATGTCAAAAATAACTGAAAATGTAATATTTTCATCTATTTTATATTCTTCCTTTTTTATTTTACTTATTACTTTATTTAGCAACTTATTAAACATTTTGTTTCTCCTCTACTAGGTTTCTATATAAATTAATTATTTTATTGTAATAAACCTCGTCTGTATAATATTGTTCAAATAATTCTCTTGACTTTTTGCTTTGTTTAATTACAATATCTTGATTATCAAATAGTT
>CAYVCM010000037.1:0-14873 GCA_964449925.1 uncultured Clostridium sp. | reverse complement strand
GGCAGCACCAACAGGAGAAGGTAAAACAACATCTTTATATAGTATAATAGATTATTTAAATAAACCAGAAATTAATATAACAACAATAGAAGAACCAGTAGAAATTAGAATACCAGGATTAAATCAAATTGAAATTGATAATAGTAGAACAACCTTTGCAGGAGCATTAAGAACAGTATTACGTCAAGACCCTGACATTATTTTAGTAGGAGAAATTAGAGATAAAGAAACAGCAGAAATTGCTATACAAGCTGGACAAACAGGACATTATGTATTATCTACTATCCATACTATTGATAGTATAGAAGTAATAAATAGATTAAGAAAAATAGGAATATCTGATTATGATATTGCAAGTACATTAGCTACTAGCATTTCACAAAGATTAGTTAGAAGAATTTGTCCAAAATGTAAAAGAGAAAGAAGCTTTACAAAAGAAGAAAAAGATATAATAACAAGTATATTAGAAAAATATGAAGAAAAAGTTGATTTAAAGGATATAAAAACATATGACTCATTAGGGTGTGATTATTGTAATGGAACAGGTTTTTATGATAGAATTGCTATTTTTGAAATATTAAATCTTACAGAAGAATTAAAAGAACTAATTGTTTCAGGTGCTTCAAGTATGGAACTTAGAAAAAAAGCAATAGAAGAAGGATATAGACCATTAATTGTAGATGGTATCCAAAAAGTCTTAAGAGGTGAAACAACTATAGAAGAACTAAATAAAAAATTATTATTCTTTTAAAATATGTAATTTGTATATTTATATTAAATATATAAAAAATAATAATACACAGAAAAATGCTATGCAATTTTTCTCATCGACAAATCTTTATACTTCTTTGATAACTTAAATATATGTAGCTAATTTAGAAAAGTAGAAAAAAGTTCTTGCGAAGCAAGATTTGTCCTTACTAAAAGAGATAAAAGTGGAATTAAAACTCCTTAAGAAAGGAATGTGAGTAAACATGAATATGGATAAAATACTAGATATTGCAATGGAAAAAGATGCATCAGATGTTCACTTAATATGTGGAAATAAACCAATGCTTAGAATTGCAAGAGACTTAGTAGAAATTGAAAATATGAAGGCAATTACAGAAGAAGATATGACAGAAGCATATGATTATTTAGTAAGAGGAAATATAGATAAAGATGAAGTTTATACAACAACAAGAAAGCTAGATTTATCATATGTATACAAGGATATACGTTTAAGAGTAAATATTTCATCTTCTGATGATACTCCAACTTGTACATTAAGATTAATAAAAAATGAATTGCCACCTTATGAAACACTAGGAATACCAGATGTAGTAAGAAGAATGACATATCAACCACAAGGATTAATTTTAGTAACAGGAAAAACAAACTCTGGTAAAAGTACAACACTAAATTCTATGATAGACTATATCAATGAAAATCAAAACAAAAAGATTTTAACATTAGAAAATCCAATTGAATATAAACACACATCAAAAAAATCTTTAATTGTACAAAAAGAAGTTGGACGAGGGAGAGATGTGTTAACATTTAGTGATGGTGTTAAAAACTCTTTAAGAGAAGACTGTGATATTTTAGTTATTGGAGAAATTAGAGATAAAATAACTATGGAAGCTGCAATAGAAATGGCAGAATCAGGTCATTTAGTTATTGGGACATTACACACAAAATCTTGTGCAGAAACAATAGACAGAATGATAAACTTTTATGAAGTTAGAGACCAATCTAGTGTAAAATATTTATTATCTGCATTACTAAAATTAGTTGTATCACAAAGATTATTAAAAGGGATTGATGGAAAATTAGTATTAGTTCCAGAGGTTATGGTTGTTGATAATATTGTTGCAGGAATTATTAGAAAAGAAAAATTAAGTGTTTCTGAAATAGAAGATGCTATACAAAGTAATTTAGAAAAAGGAAGTATAGGATTAATCAATTCTTTAGCAGAATTATTTGTAAATGATAAAATTACATTAGAACAAGCAAAATCACAAATAGAAGAGAAAAATCAAGAAATTTTAAATAGAACAATTATGCAATTGAAAATAAAAAAAAGCAATAGTAATAATTCATAAAAGGAGGTAAAACATGCCAACTTATGTATATAGGGCTATGACAAAATCTGGTCTTGTTGTTAGAAACAAAATAGAATCACCAAGTAGGCAAACTTTGCTGAAAACATTAAAAGGTAATGAATTATTACCAATAGATGTTCAGCAAATTCGATATGTGGGAAAACAACAAAAAAAGGCAAAGAAAAATGTTACTAATATAGAAGAAATTATGAAAAATGTTAATACCACAAATATAGGAAAAAGCAAACCAAAACAATTAACTACAAAAGAAAAAATAAACCTATATTTTGCAAGAACAGAAAAAATCACAATGAGAGACATTATGGTATTTACACAAAATTTCTATCTATTAAAAAAGGCTAATTTTAATAATATACATGCATTAGACACAATTATACAAAGTACAGAAAATATATCATTTAGAGGAATTTTAGAAGATATATTAGCAGGTGTTGAAGCTGGAGAAAATATGTATACAACAATGGAATACTATTCTAATGTTTTTCCATATATATATGTAAATATGATAAAAGTAGGAGAGTTATCAGGTTCTCTTACAAATTCATTAGAACAGGCTGTAAAATACTTGGATGAAACAGATGCATTAAATAGAAAACTAAGATCAATTTTAATTCCAAATATTGTACAATTTGTGTTATTATTAGTAATGCTTTTTGTAGGAACATTAGTAGCTATCCCAGCAATTCAAAATATTTTTGATGAATTAGGAACAGAAGATGAATTGCCAGCTATTACACTATGGTTTGCAGATGTTGTAGACCTGATGATAGCATATTGGTATATACCGGTTCTTATTATTTTAATTGTAGTAGCAGCTATAATACTTTATGTTCGTACACCAAAAGGAAAATATAATTTTCATTATTTTAAATATAAAATGCCAATATTTGGTGAATTGATATTTGCATTAGATTTTTCAAGATTTTTAAGAGCAATGCTTTTAAATTTGCGTAATGGTATGAGAATACAAGACTCTATTGAGGTTAGTAAAAATGTTATTAAAAATTATGTTATGCTATCTATGATAGAAACATCTATTAATAATATGCTAACAGGTAGTTCGTGGATAGAACCATTTGAAGAGTCTGGTTTGGCAAAACCAATGATAACAGAGATGTTAAAGATTGGTATGCAGACAGATTTGGCAGAAATGATGGAAAAGTTAGTAGAATATATGCAGATTGATATAGATAATATTATGGAAAAGATTATGAAGGTGTTACCACAAGTTGTATATGCAATTGTAGGGGTTGTGTTGATATTCTTCGTACTAGTTGTACTAGTTCCATGTGTTCAAGTATATATGGGTAATTTCTTATTTTCTGCTTATTTATAGGACAATTTTTAGGTTGTCCTATTTTTGTTGCTATTCAAAATTAACAGTAACTGTTCAGAGTTAATATGATAGAAAGGGGGAATACATTATTTTAACTTTCATAAATTCCTCGGCTCAATACAAATTTCAAGAACCTCTAAAATTTTTTTGTGGCACCCTTTCACGTCAAGCGCGAACATTTTCCACAAAAAAATTTAAGAGTTTCTAATCATTTTCCAATCACATTCGTCATTTATTCAATTTAAAATAATGTATTCCCCCTTTCTATCATATTAACTCTGAACAGTTACTGTTAATTTTGAATAGCATATATTTTTGGGTTAAAAAAGTCGACAAAAAAAATGCTGTATGATATAATTTGCAAGAAGGTGGTGAACCAAATTGAAAATAGGAATAGACTTAGGTGGCAGTCATATTGCCATTGGTGTTGTAGATAATAAGGGAAAAATATTAGAGAAAGTTGAAAAAAGAATTACAAAAGCTGAAAAAAATACACTAAGAAAAGTAATAGAAGGGTATATTACTGAAAAAACAGAAGTATTTTTTCAGCACTATAAAATAACAGAAATAGGAATAGCAATTCCTGGAACTGTAAAAAATAATATTGTAGTAAAATCTGTAAATTTAGGACTTAAAAATTATGAAATTGTTAAGAACTTGCAACAAAATATAAATTTACCAATCAAAATTCGCAATGATGCTAAATGTGCAGCACTTGCAGAAAATGCATATGGTTCATTAAAATCTTTTGATAGAAGTATATTCTTAACATTAGGAACAGGTATTGGTGGAGCTGTTATTATAAATAATGAACTATTAGATACAGGAGAATTACCAGGTTGTGAATTTGGACACATGATTGTTGAAAAAAATGGTAGGCAATGTAATTGTGGAAAAAAAGGATGCTGGGAGAGATATGCTTCTATGAAAATGTTTAAAGACAATTTAAGAAATATTTTAGGTCTTGATGAAAAAACAAGTGGAAAAGATTTATTAGATATATTGCGTAAAACAAATAAAAATAGTTCAAACTATGTACAAATTAATAAATTAATAGAACAATATATAGAATATTTAAGTATAGGTATTTCAAATTTAATAAATATTTTTGAGCCAGAAGCTATTGGTATTGGAGGAAGTTTTGTTTTTTATGAAGAGATTTTTTTAGAAAAATTAAAAACAAAACTAGTTAAAGATAATTTATTGTTTAATGAAAGAAAAGAAGTTAATATTCAAACAGCTATATTAAATAATGATGCAGGTATAATTGGAGCAACTTTGTTATAAGAAAAGCTGCTTCGTTTTTTCTATACAATAAAAAGTGAAAGGAGCTAATCAAATGAAAGATGAAAAAAAGGCAACTAGACAAAGTTATGGAGAAATTCTAGAAAAATTAGGAGAAGAGAATAAAAATATTGTTGTATTAGATGCTGATTTATCAGCAGCAACAAAAACTAGTATATTTGCAAAAAAATTCCCAGACAGATTCTTTGACATGGGAATTGCAGAAGCTAATATGATGGGAGTTTCAGCAGGAATGGCATCTTGCGGAAAAATACCATATGTTAGTACATTTGCAGCATTTGCAGCAGGTCGTGCATATGACCAAATTCGTTCTAGTATTTGTTATCCCAATTTAAATGTAAAAATATGTGCTACACATGCAGGAATTACAGTAGGAGAAGATGGAGCAACACATCAAATGATAGAAGATTTAGCATTAATGAGAGCCTTACCAAACATGACAGTTATTTCACCATCTGATGATGTAGAAACTAAATGTTTAATACAAGAAATATCAAAAATAAAAGGACCTGTATATGTAAGGCTTGCAAGACTTGCTACACCAGTGATTTATGAAGAAAATCAAAAATTTGAAATTGGAAAAGCAATTCAGATAGGAGAAGGAACAGATGCAACTATTTTTGCAACAGGAGTAGTAGTATCAGAAGCTATAAAAACAATGGAAATATTAGAAAAAGAAGGTATTCATATTAGAGTTATTGATATGCATACAATAAAACCAATTGATAAAGAAATGATTATTAAATCAGCAAAAGAAACTAAAAAATTAATTTCAGTAGAGGACCATAGTATTATAGGTGGATTAGGAAGTGCAATTGCAGAAGTGTTAACAGAAGAATATCCTTGTAAGTTAGTTAGAGTAGGAATTAAAGATACTTTTGGAAAGTCAGGAAATGCAGTAGAACTACTAAAATATTTTGGACTAATAAGTGAAGGAATTATAAAAGCAGTAAAAAATAGTTAAAATTAAAATAAAAATGAACAAAAATTGAAAAGTTAGGGGATATATAATATGAAAAAAAGAATTACTATAATCATAATAGGTATTATTATATTAATAGCAATTATAGCAATAATAATTTTCGCAACAAAAAATAGTAAATATAGTGGATATGGATTGGAATACGAACTACCGGATGACTATAAATTTATTATAACTGAAACAGATACATCAGCAGTAGACGGAGCCAAAAAAGTATATTATATATATGAAGACAAAATTATCTGGGAAGCAACCATTCATACTCCAAATAGCAGAAGTGTAGAAGTAATTCTTTATGAAAATGTAGATACAAGCAACATAGAATATAAAGAAAATGAAGAAACAAATGCGATAATACAGGGCAATAGCGAATCTCTTAAATCTATTGAAGAAGCGATCCAAGATAAAGAAGGTAAAACAGTATGTAATTATACAGAAAATTTTGATTAGTAATTGTAAATTTTGTGTGAATTTTTTGAAATGAAGAAAAACGGCGAAAAACAGTAGAAAAGGCAAAAAAACCAACATTTTCTATTGTTTTTTTTATTAAAACCTATTGCAAATTTTATTCTTTATTGTTATTATAAGATAGAATAAAAAATAAAATAGTATATTATGCAAAAAAATAGACAAGGAGAGCAAAAAATGATTGAATTCAGAAATGTTACAAAGACATATGACACAGGAACAAAAGCAGTCAAAAATGCTAACTTTAGAATTGATAAAGGCGAATTTGCTTTTTTAGTTGGATCTTCAGGAAGTGGAAAATCAACTTTAATAAAACTAATCTTAAAAGAAGAAGAACCAACATCAGGAAACATCATTATTAATGGAAAAGATACCACATTTTTAAAACCAAGTAGAATACCATATTTAAGAAGAAGTATGGGAGTAGTATTCCAAGATTTTAGGTTATTACCAGACAAAACTGTATATGACAATGTTGCTTATGCAATGTATATTGTAAGAGCAACACCAAGACATATTAGAAGACAAGTACCAATGGTACTTTCACTAGTAGGTTTAAGTGGAAAAGCTAAGATGTATCCAAACGAATTATCAGGAGGAGAACAACAAAGGGTAGCTTTGGCAAGAGCATTGGTAAATAATCCATCTATGCTAATTGCTGATGAGCCAACAGGAAACTTAGACCCAGACACAGCATGGGATATTATGACATTACTAAATGATATTAATTTAAGAGGAACAACAGTTGTAGTAGCAACACATGCAAAAGATATTGTAGACAAAATGAAAAAAAGAGTTATTCACATCAGAAAAGGTGAAATCATAAAAGACGATAAAAAAGGTGGGTATGAACTGTGAAATATAGTATATTAGGATATTTTATTGGAGAAGGATTTAGTAATGTTTTTAAAAACAAAAAATCGACTGGTGCATCACTTATGATTATGTGTGCAACAATGATTATATTTGGTGTATTCTTGATCTTAAGTGAAAACATCAATCATTTTGTACAAGAAGTAGAAGAAGCACAAGGAATACAAGTATTTGCAACAGATGAAGCAACAGACGAACAAATAGAACAATTAGGAGAAGATATCACTCAAATTGAAGGTGTTAATACAATAGAATATGTATCTAAAGAAGAAGCTCTAGAACAAATGAAGGAAAGATTTGCAGAAAACGAAGACTTACTAGAAGGATATGAAGGAGAAAATAATATTTTCACAGCTTCTTATGTTGTTACATTAACAGATTTAACATTAAGTCAACAAGTACAAGATGAAATTTCTGCATTAGACAATGTAAAAAAGATTACAAGTTCAAATGAAACAGTATCTACATTGATTGATTTAGCAAATGGAGTTAAAATTGTAACAGGTGTCATTTTAGTATTATTGATTATAATTTCTATATTTATCATTGCAAATACTATAAAATTAACAGTACATGCAAGAAGAAAAGAAATTTCAATTATGAAATATGTAGGAGCAACTAATGGATTTATAAGATGGCCATTTATTGTAGAAGGTATGATTATAGGTGTTATAGCCAGCCTTATTTCAATTGTTATTGTAGCAGGAGCTTATAATGTTGTAGCTAATCAAATGGCAGATTCACAATTTCTAAAAACAGTAGGAATTAGCTTAGTTAGTTTTTCAGATATGTTTAGCTCTATCATTGTTACATACATGTTACTTGGAATTGGAATAGGTGCGGTAGGAAGTATACTTTCTATGAGAAAATATTTAAAAGTATAAAGGAGTAGAGCATGCGTAAAACTTTATGTATTGTTTTAGCTTTTATCATAATATGCACATATATAACAACAGTATATGCAGAAGACGAGGATACAGATAGTAGTAATTTAACAGATTTACAAACACAACAACAAGATTTGCAAGACCAAATAGACCAATCAAACGAAGAATTAGAAGAAGTCCAAAGTCAATTATCAGAAAATTTACAACAAATTGAAAAATTAGATGAAAAAATTAGAAGTTCAGAAAGTGAAATAGAAGAATTAAATGCACAAATAGAAGAACTTCAAACAGAAATTGCTAGTATTCAAGAACAATTAGAAGTAGCAGAAAAAAATTATGAAAAGCAAAAAAAAATAATGGAAACAAGATTAGTTGCTATTTATGAAGCAGGTGATACAAAATATTTGGATGTATTATTAAATTCAAGTAATCTTTCAGAATTCTTATCAAATTATTACTTAATTACAGAAATTGCATCAGTAGATAAAGAATTATTAGATAATGTAGCAGCAGAAAAAAAGGCAATTGAATTAGCAAAAGAAAAATTAGAAAATAATCAAACATCTTTGGCAACAGCTTTAAAAACACAAACACAAACAGCTACTGTATTACAAAATACAAAAACATTGAGAGAAAACTATGTAGCTAGATTATCAGATGAAGAAAAAGCAAAACAAGAACAAATTGATGAAATGACAGAACAATATGAAGACATTAACAACCAAATATTAGAACTTGCAAAACAAGGTTTAGATACAGCATATATAGGTGGCGAACTTGCTTGGCCAGTACCAGGGTACACTACAATTACATCATATTATGGAATGAGAATACACCCAATTACAGGACAATATAAATTACACACAGGAGTAGATATTAGTGCACCAATAGGAGCAAACTTTATAGCAGTAAATGATGGTATTGTAACAAAGGCAGAGTATAATTCGGCATATGGAAATATGGTTGTGATAGACCATGGTGGTGGTATTTCTACATTGTATGCGCATGGTTCTGAAATTTTAGTAACAGTAGGACAAACAGTTAGTCAAAATGATCCAGTTCTAAAAGTGGGTTCAACAGGATATTCAACAGGACCACATGCACATTTTGAAGTAAGAATTAATGGAGTAGTAACAGATCCATTACCATATATTACAACAGGTCTTATTCCAGGTACAGAAGAAGATGAATCAGAAGAAGATGAAGATACAGATTTAACAATACAATACTAAAAATATAATTATAAGAACTACAAAAATTTCAATACAATATAGTAAAAATGAAAGCAAGAAAGGAAGTAAAACAAAATGAAAAAGATAGGACTCAAAATAGTAGGAATAGTTATTATAGCAATTGTATTATTACAATATAATGTTGTCATTGCGGCAACAAAAGCAGAATTAAATGCAAGTAGTGAAGAAACAGATCAAAAAATAGAAGAAGCAGAAGAAGAACTAGAAAATATTGAAGCAGAAAAGTCTGAAATATTACAACAAGTAGAAGAATTAATAGTACAAATTTCTGAAGCAGAAGCAGAAATTGAAGAATTAGATGAGCAAATAGAAGAAATGAATGAACAAATAGAAGAAGCACAAAGTCAGTTAGATGAAAAACAAGAAGAATATGATGATAAAGAAGAATTGCTAGAAAAAAGACTAGTAGCTGCTTATGAAGCAGGAGAGACTTCTTATTTAGATGTTTTACTTTCTTCTAGTAGTTTATCAGACTTAATTTCAAATTATTATATGATTTCTGAAATTACAGAAAGTGATCTAGAATTAATGGAAAAAATCAAATCTGAACAAGAAGAAATTGAAGCAGCAAAACAAACACTAGAAGCTAGTAAGCAAGAATTAGATAGTGCGAAAGCAGAAAAACAACAAAAAACAGTAGAATTGCAAAGTATAAAAAGTGAAAAAGATAGCTATGTAGAACAATTGACTGAAGAAGAAAAAGAAACACAGGCAGAACTAGAACAATTTGAACAAGACAAAAAAGAAATACAGGCACAATTAGAAGAAATAGCAAAACAAGAAGCTGCAAGTGCAAGTAGTTCAAATGTCACTACTATTACAAGTAACCCAAGTTCTAGTGGTTATATAAGACCTGTTTCAGGATATAGTATTACAACTGGATGGATGGCATATAGTGGACATACAGGAGTAGATTTTAGTGGTTCAGGAATTGCAGGACAACCAGTACTTGCTGTAAAAGCAGGAACAGTTGTTACATCAACAGCACTAAAGTATTCAAATGGTAGTTATAGAAGTTATGGAGAGTATATAATTATTAACCATCATGATGGAACAATGACACTATATGCACATGGTGCAGAAAATTCAAGATTAGTTAGTGCTGGAGAAACTGTAAGTCAAGGACAACAAATAATGAGTGTGGGTTCAACAGGAAATTCAACAGGATATCATTTGCATTTTGAAGTAAGAGTAAATGGTGTAGCAGTAAACCCAACACAATATTTACCATAGTTTCAAATTTTCATACATAAATACATGCAAAGGGGATTTCTAAGCGTATTGTGAGGAAAAGGAGGAAACATATGAAAAAGGTAATATTTAAAATACTAGGAGGATTAATTGTAGCAATATTCATATTGCAATATACTGGTATGGTGTATGCAGATGAAATATCTGAATTGCAAGAACAACAAAGTTCAAATGAAGAAGAATTGCAAGAGGCAGAAGAACAAAAAGAACAAGTCACACAAGAGAAAAGTGAAACTTTGCAACAAATTGAAGAAATAGAAAGCCAAATTACAGACTATGAAAATCAAATTAGTGAATTAGAAACAAAAATAGAAGATTTAAATACTCAAATAGCAGAAACTGAAGAGCAAATTGCTCAAAAAGAAGAAGATTATGCAAGTCAACAAGAATTATTAGAAAAAAGGCTTGTTGTAACATATGAATCAGGAGAAACTTCTTTCTTAGATGTATTACTTTCTTCAAAAAGCCTAATAGATTTAATTTCAAATTATTATATGATTTCTGAAATTGCAGAAGCAGATTTGAATTTAATGGAAAGTATTGAGAATGAAAGAAAAGAAATTGAAGAAGCAAAAGCAACATTAGAACAGAACAAACAAGAATTAGATTCTTCAAAGGCAGAAAAAGAAAGTGTTTCTGTACAATTACAAGAAGCAAAAGAGGAAAAAAATGAGTATGTTGCACAACTATCAAGTGAAGAGCAAGAATTACAAGAAAGAATTGATGAATTAGCAGAAGCAAATGAAGAAATAGATGAACAAATAAAAGCAGCACAAGCGGCAATAGAAAAAGCAAAACAAGAAGCAGCAGCAAAAGCAGCAGCTCAAAGTTCATCAAATTCATCAAATTCATCAAATTCGTCAAGTTCATCAAGTTCGTCAAGTTCATCTGGTTCTGCAAGTACAACACAAAGTTCTTATGGATTTATATGGCCAGTAAGTACCAAATATTCTATAACAACAGGTTGGTATTATTCAAATGGTTCAGTGCATGGTGCAGTTGATTTCAGTGGCTCAGGAATATCAGGTACTTCAGTATATGCTGTTGCAGATGGATATGTAGTAACTTCGACAGCATCAAAAGATAGTAGTGGAAATTATACAAGTTATGGAAATTATGTAATTATAGCACATTACAATGGATTATATACATTATATGCACATATGAATTCAAGGTCAGTATCAGCAGGAGAAACTGTTACACAGGGCCAAGTTATAGGAACTGTTGGTTCAACAGGAAATTCTTCAGGACCACATTTACATTTTGAAGTAAGGACAAGTCCTGGATTATATGCAAACAGAGTAGACCCAACAAAATACTTACCATAAATACAGTAACTATAAATAATATCTGATTGTATTAATTACATAACTTTTAAAAGTTTATAAAAAATTGTATTTATTCTTTAGAGCGAAGTAACGTTCTGGTATAGAAAAATTAAAAATCTCTATACCAGAACTATGATTTTATTATTGAATAGGAAAATCTTGATTTTTCTTCTTTAATAATAAACAATATTGCACAACAATTTTTCGCATCGATAAATCTTTACACTTCTTTAAGGACTAAAAAATATATAGTCTCAAGTTAAAAAGGTAGAGAAAAATTCTCACGAAATGAGATTTAACTCATATGTTGTAATTTATAATTAAATAATAAAATATAATATATATAAATATTTCAGAGAAAGGAATGAACATGATGGAAGAAAAAAAGAGATATAAAGTATATAGGACTATTATGCTTATTATTTTGGTAGCATTTATAACCTTTATACTAACATCCATAGGATTTTATCAATATTTTGTTAATGGGAACAGTTTAAGCAAATATTTAACTTTAATGACATCTGATGAAAGTCAAGATATTTCTCAATTATTAGATACCTATAAAGCCTTAATTGATGAATATTATTTAGGAGATGTTGATGAAGAAAGCCTAAAAGAAGGAGCAATAAAAGGATACATAGAAGGTTTAGGAGATCCTTATACAGAATACATTTCTGCAGAAGATATGGAAGAATATATGGAAGATACTATGGGTAATTTTGTAGGTATTGGTATTTATATGACAAAAGATACAGAAACAAATCGTATTGTAGTAATATCTCCAATAAAAGGTAGCCCAGCTGAAGAAGCAGGAATTCAACCAGGAGACTATATAATAGAAGTTGATGGAGAAGAATATACAGGAGATGATTTAACAGTAATCTCAACAAAAATCAAAGGAGAAGAAGGATCAACAGTAAAATTAAAAATCTTAAGAGGAGAAGAAACCCTAGAGTTTGAAATCACAAGGGAAAATATTGTTATAAACCCAGTAGAAGGAGAAGTATTAGAAAACTCAATAGGATATATTGAATTTTCATCATTTGACGAAGGTACAGCAGAACAATTCAAAGAGAAATTTGAAGAATTAGAAGCACAAGGTATTACATCTTTAATTATAGACTTAAGAAATAATGGTGGTGGAATTGTATCAGAAGCATTAGAAATTGCAGGATATATTGCAGATAAAGATTCTGTACTATTATATGAAGTAGATAAAAATGATAATGAAACAGTAGAAACAAATGATAGTGACCCAATTATAAATATGCCAATAATCATACTAACAAACGAAAATACAGCAAGCTCATCAGAAATATTAGCAGGAGCATTAAAAGATTTAGGAAAAGCACAAACAGTAGGAACAACAACTTATGGAAAAGGTGTTATTCAACAAATATTGACACTTCCAGATGGTAGTGGACTAAAAATAACAACTGCAAAATATTTAACACCAAACAGAACAGAAATTAATGAAGTAGGAATAGAACCAGATGAAACAGTGGAATTACCAGATACTGTTGAAAATGTATTAAATGTTGATAGAAGTGAAGATACTCAATTACAAAAAGCAATTGAAATGTTAACAGATTAAATAAAATTATATAAAAATAAAAGGGAATGTTAATCGTATAAAAGATTTTAACAATCTAACCTTTGACAAAGAAGGGAATGAATAAAAATATGAATTTACCAAATAAATTAACTATATTCAGAGTATTTTTAGTACCAATTATGGTTATAATACCATTTTTGGACATAGAAGGTGATTTATGGGGAATACCTATATCATATCTTGTTATGGATTTGATATTTATATTAGCTTCAATAACAGATAAACTAGATGGATATATTGCAAGAACAAAAAATCAAGTAACATCATTTGGAAAATTTTTGGATCCTTTAGCAGATAAAATACTAGTATTAGCTGCTATGATAATGTTAGTAGAAATGAATAAATTACCTGCATGGATTCCAATCATTGTACTTGCAAGAGAATTTTTGGTATCAGCCTATAGATTAATTGCTATTGAAAAAGGTGGAACCGTTATAGCAGCTTCAAATTGGGGTAAATTAAAAACTGTTACACAAATGTTAGCTATCATCTTAGCATTTTTAGATTTACATGCATTTGGAGAGTGTTTTACAGGAAGTTTGCAAGGTACTGACCTTGTACTAAATGTAGTTGTAACAGTTATGATGATTATACAAACAATTGCAACAATATTTTCTGGAATAGATTATATGAAAGATATCAAAAAATATTTGAAAAATTAATTACAACAATGATATATTTTTGGAAAATTCTTATATAGAATCAAGGTAAAATACAATAAAAAAAGATGGAATTTGTATTGACAAATTTCATTTTCTGCCGTAATATATTAAAGTACAAAAAAAGTAATACAATTTGAGGAGGAATTACTATGGAAGAAAAAGAAGTTATATTAACACAAGAGGGGTATGATAATTTAGAAAAGGAATTAAATTTTTTAAAAACAGAAAAAAGAGCAGATATAGCTGACAGAATAAAAGTAGCATTAGGATTTGGAGATTTATCAGAAAATTCAGAATATGATGAAGCAAAAAATGCACAAGCAGAAAATGAAGCTAAAATTGCTGAATTAGAAAATAAATTAAGACATGCAAAAATTATAGATGCAAAAGATATAGATACAGAAACTGTTCAAATAGGAAATAAGGTAAGAGTACTAGATGTTGAATTTGACGAAAAAATCGAATATACAATTGTTGGTTCAACAGAAGTAAATTTAACAGAAAATAAAATATCAAACGAATCACCATTAGGAGAAGCTTTGTTAGGAGCAAAGAAAAATCAAACTGTTGAAGTAAATGCACCAGCAGGTGTAATGAAATATAAAATATTGTCAATAAAAAAATAAACATTAGGGATGTCGCATTGGGGACGTTTCTTTTTGAGACATTTTTGATGACTTTGGGGACGGAGCAAAAAATCATCATTTGTATTATAAAAATTATATAAAAATTTATTTAAACAAATGATGATTTTTTGCTCCGTCCCCAAAGTCATCAAAAATGTCTCAAAAAGAAACGTCCCCAATGC
>CAYVCM010000036.1:0-14914 GCA_964449925.1 uncultured Clostridium sp. | reverse complement strand
CAAAAGAAGAAATGTTAGATTTAATAAAAAACAGGAGTAAAATACAACTAGAATTAGTAGATAAAATATCAATAACATTCACAAAAGAAGAAATGTTAAGATATTTTAGCAGATATAAAACAGAAGATGAAATAAAACAATATATTTTAGAAATATTAGAGAAAATATAGAAATATCCCGAAGTGGGAACTCTGTACTTTCTCTGTATTTTTTTATTAAAACCAGAGGGCTAGAAAACTTGTTTTTCTATGTGTTTACGAGATACGTTCTGTATCTCTTTCCTGCCTTTTGAAAATTTTTAAAATAAAAAAATATATAAGGAGAATTTTATAAATGGAAAACAGTCAAGAAACAAAAAAACAAACGAAAAGTGAAAAAATATTTGCAGTAATACCTAAAAGCTTAAAAGAGAAAGTATTAAGATATAAAAGCAAAACCAATATGAGTGAAAGCGAAATAGTAAATGTAGCACTAAATGAATTTTTTAAAGTAAAAATGTTAAAAGAAGATGTAGATGATATTACAGAAATAATGGCAAAAGCAATAGAAAAACAATTAGGTAAAAGGTTTGAAAGAACAATAACTTTACAAGCTAAAACAGCAAAATCATCTTATGCCTCTTTGTTTTTGCAAGCATATTTTTTATCTAAAATTTGTGAATCTGAAGATAGCAAAGAATTTCTTAAAGAAAAAATAGATTTAGCAAATAAACTTGCATATTCAGTAGTAAAAAATAAATTTTTAGACGAGGATATTAGGCAAATGATACCAGATGATTTGAATTTTGATAATATTATGTAGGTGTTAAAAATGGATATAGACAGATATAAAGGTGGAGTAGTTTTTAAATGGTTAAATAAAAACGAAATATATAATAAATATAATGGAAAAGGTAAACCACAAAATTTACAAGCATATATTGATAAATTACATGTAGATTATATTGCAACTAGAAGTGGTGTAGATAATGGAATAGATGTGCATGGTCTATTTGGAAATATATTAGGTACAGAAGAAGTAGAACTACTAGAATTAGATATTATAAAAAAGCATATTCAAAATATATCAAATAAAAATATAGATGTTTTTAAAACAGTAATAAGTTTAAAAGAGGAAGATGCCTTACAACATGGATTTATGAATAAAAAAGAGTGGAAAGATTTATTAGAAGAAAGAATTTTAGAAATATCAAAAGGATTTAAAATACCACTAAACGATATGGAATGGGTTGGCTCTTTCCATGCAAAAAAAGAAAGACCACATTGTCATCTAATTGTTTGGAATAAAAACCAAGATTTATCAGTAAAAAGAAAACCATATATATTTTTTAATAAAATAAAAGCAGCTATTGCTAAAGGTGTTTTTAAAGAAGAATTAGAGGTTATGTACAATATAAAAGATGTTTCAAAAGAACAGATAGGAAAACTATCAAAAGAAGAATTTGAAAAATACAAAGAAGATTTAAGAAAATTATATCAAAATAAAGATTTATTACTAAGAGCGATAGAAACAGAGAAAACACAAAATTTTATAAATATACATTTAGAAAAGATGAGAGTAAATGACATTATATATATTGTCAATAATTCTGATCCAGAGAATTTTACACAGATAACAAAAACAGATGGAGAAAAGTTTGAATTTAAAAATATAGGGGAAAAAGCACTACTATATAAAGATAATACATATTTAGAAGCTGTAACTTTTCTTAGTAAGTTTAGTGATTTAAGAGTAATGTATTCAAAAGAAGAATTACAAAACTTTTTAGATAAAAAACAAGAGGAATTTGAAAATATAGAATCAGAATTAAAAGAGATAATGCCAAGTGTGTTTAATACACCGATAATATCAAGTAATATAAAAAAAGAATGTATAGATGAAATTATAAATAAAATAGCAAAATTAGAAAAAGTTACAAACTCTTATAAAAGAGGTTTTATATATCAATATCAAGAACCAGAAGCAAAAAGAATAATAAATGAAATATCTTTATTATTAGTGAATTCCAACAATGAGTGTAAAAGTAAATTTACAACATATATAGATACTTGTGTGAAAATAGATAAAATATTGCAAAAAGTAAATACATATAAGGACTATGAAAAATCAAAAAATACAGCAAGATATGAAATGTTAAAAAAAGTTGGTAATCAGTTGTTAAAATTTATAAAAGAAACCAAAACAGAAGAATATAAAAGGAAAAAGCAAGAATGGATTGAAAAAAGAGAATATTGGAATCAAAAAAATAAAGAATATCAAGAAGTACAAGGAAGATTTGAAGCAAGACAAGAACTATATGAAAAACAATTACAAGAAATTAATATAAGGAAATTAATACAAGATACATATAAAATATTATCTGAAGGAAATATGTCAAAATACCAAAAGTATAGGCGAGCAACAAAAACATTTGGAGATTTATCTAAAAGAGAAATTAAAGAATTAATAAGAAAAAATAAAGATGCAGGAATAGATTGGTATCATGAAATGTAAATAGAATAGTTACCTCTTATTTGAGTTATACTATTAACAGAAAATGTGTGTACACACAAAAAAAGTAAAAATGCAATTGACAAGTCTGTTTATTTGAGTTATACTATTAACAGAAAATGTGTGTACACACAAAAAAAGTAAATGGAGAGTGCAAAATGGAGATAGCTAGAAATTCATATTTAGAAAAGTTAAAAGCTAAAAAACATAACAAGATGATTAAAGTTATTACAGGACTTAGACGTAGTGGAAAATCATATTTACTTGATCCAATGTTTAAAAATTCATTATTAGATGATGGAGTAAAAGAGGATCATATTATAAAAGTTGACTTAGATTCTATTGAAAATAGAGAATTAACAACAGATGGATTAAAATTATATGAATACATTATGAACAAAATTAAAGATAATGATATGTATTATATTCTTTTAGATGAAATACAAAAAGTAAAAGACTTTGAGAGTGTTTTAAATAGTTTTTTAAGGAAAAGTAATTTAGATGTTTATGTAACAGGAAGTAATTCAAAATTCCTTTCTACAGATATTATCACAGAATTTAGAGGTAGAGGAGATGAAATTAGAATTTATCCACTTTCATTTTCTGAATTTTATAATGTATATGAAGATAAAAATAAAGCATTAGAAGATTATATGACTTATGGTGGAATGCCATATATATTATATTTAAATAGCGTTGAAGAAAAAAGCAAATATCTAAATGCTTTATTTAAAAATACTTATTTAAATGATATTGTTGAAAGGAATAAAATACGAAGAGAAGATATATTAGAAGCAACAATTAATATGTTATCATCATCAGTTGGTTCTTTAACAAATCCGAAAAAATTATATGATACTTTTGTAAGTAATGGATATACAGATGTAAATAGAAATACAATAAATTCCTATATAAATTATTTGCAAGATGCATTTCTAATAAGTAAAGCAGAAAGATATGATATAAAAGGGAAAAAATATATTACAACCCCTTCTAAATATTATTTTACAGATATAGGTTTAAGAAATGCAAGATTGAATTTTAGACAACAAGAAGTAGATCATTTAATGGAAAATATAATTTATAATGAATTATTAGCCAGAGGATATAATGTTGATGTAGGAATTGTTGAACGCTTTGAAAAAGATAGTAAAGGAAAAACAATAAGAAAGCAATTAGAAGTAGATTTCGTATGTAATCAAGCAAGCAAAAGATACTATATTCAATCAGCATTTGCAATACCAAATAAAGATAAAATGGAACAAGAGCAAAAATCTTTGATAAATGTAGCTGATAATTTTAAAAAAATAATTATTGTTAAAGATAATATAAATCTTTGGAGAAATGAAGAAGGCATTCTGATAATAGGCTTAGAAGAATTTTTGTTAAATTCAAATAGTTTAGATTTATAAGTATAAGTATAAGTATAAGTACATCAACAGACTATTGAATAATGACACAAAACGCACAATAAAAAGTAAGTACATTTTGTACTTACTTTTTATTGTGCAAAAATTGAGAAAGGAGTAAAAGATTATGAACAAGTATGTAGAAATGAAAGAAAGACATCAGAAAGAGGTAAATAATTTTCCTATTAAATTTGCTTTTTCGGATGAACAATTTAAAAAAGCAATGGAAGAATTAGGTTTAAAAGAAAATGACTTAGATAAAGTGGTAGACATTGGAGCAGGAGGCTTTATAAGAAAAGCTGATGTTGAGGCATACAAAGAAATGGGAAAAAGACAGTATGAAGAATTTTGGAAAGCAATAAGAGAAGATAAGAAAGGAAATGGCTTTGTAAAAGAAATGTTTTTATACGAACTTGCTAACCACGAATATGTCATTACGCGTGAAATTGATGATACATTGGAGGCTTTAGCACTAACAAAAGATGATATAAAAAATAATAAAAATCTAAGAACTGGTCTATTGCTAGCAGAAAAAGAGTATTTAGCACAAAGAGTAAATGAATTAATACAAGAAAAAAATAAGTTAGATAGTGAGTTTAAAGAAATAACTAGAAACAAAGGAGAAGAGGAATCGTTGTTATTAGCAAGTGCAAAAGTTGGAGGAATTGCAGTTAGAAATTTACAAAGAGAAAACAATAATTTGGACGGAGATATAGAAGAATATCCATATTCAATAGAAGAGTTAAAAATGATAGACAAATTTAGTAAGATAACCAAAAAACTAGAAAGTTTAGAAGAAAGTATAGAAACTGATTATACTGAAGAAGATGAAGAAGAAATGTGAGTTCAAAATTCTTTCAAAAACCATTCATTGACTTAATAAAGAAAAGAAGTTATGATTTTACTATGAAAATATATAGCAAAAATTGAGAAGGGAGGAAATCTCCTTTCTTTTTTTATACATAGAAGGAAATAAGAAAAATGAAAGGAAATAGGATAAAGACAAAAGTAATAGGATTAATAATTTCTTTTTTTATAGCAGTAATATTATCAGCAATTATATCAACAATGTTACATTTGATTTTTACAAAAGTACCAGAAGAAATACTAAATCTTACACCACAAAAAATAATTTCAAGTTTGGTAACAAGTAAAGAACATTTTGAAATGTTTGTTTTAGTGATAATTGCTTTTATGATGTTTGTTTTACTAACTGTATTTAAGGTATTTGATTTAAAAGATTATAAATCTAAAAATTACAAAGTAACAGATAATATAGAGATACCAATGCCAGTACGGAGATAGACAAACGCAACAGGGCTCAGCTTGGTGGTTATCTAAAAAAGAATTACCTAAAAAATTTGGAGTAAATAGATTAGATCCACAAAATCCAGAGATAAAAAGATTAATAAAAATTGCAAATGAAGAAAAGAAATTTATTAAAGAAGATAAAGCGTATAAAGAAAAACATAAAAATATTGAACCTATATTTGAAAGTGGAGGATTGATAGTTGGTAAAAAAGACAAAATAATATGCAAACCATATTTAAAAACAATAAAAGGAAAATTAAAAATACCATTTTTAAATATAAGAAGAGTTGAAGATATTTATTACATTAAGGATGACTTGCATAGTTTAACTGTTGGTGCAACTAGGTCAGGAAAGACAAGGAATTTAGTAATAGAAACAATCATAAATATTGGACTATCGAAAGAACCACAAAATATGATAATTTCAGATCCAAAAGGAGAGTTGTTTCAATACACAGCTAAAACTTTAGAAAGATTAGGTTACAAAGTATATACATTAGATTTTAAGAATCCATTAAAGAGTTCAAAGTATAACTTTTTACAACCAGTAATCGAAGCAAATGCAAAGAAAGATATACCTAAGGCAGTTAATTATTGCTCAGATATAGTCGAAAGTCTAGTCGGAGAGGTTGGAAATCGAGAAGCAATATGGATTAATGGAGAAAAATCAGTCGAAAAAGCAGGAATAATGTCAGTTGTTATGGGAAATACAGAACATAAAGAATATCAAAATTTACCTAATACATACAACTTTATTTCTAAAATGTGTGCAGAACAAGAAGATAAAACAATGCTTATGGATACTTATTTAGATACATTACCAGAAGATCATCCAGCAGTGGCAAGTTTTGCTGCAGCTAGAATTGCACCAAGTAAAACAAGAGCTAGTTTTTTTACTTCAGCATTAGCAACACTTAGTATTTTTATGGATAGTTATGTCGCAAGTATGATAAGTGAATCAGAAATAGACCTAAACAAATTCAATGAAGAAAAATCAGTTTTGTATATGATTTTACCAGATGAAAAAACAACCTTTTACTCATTATGTAGTTTATTTGTGAATCAAGTATATACAAAATTAGTAGAACTTGCAGATGAGAAAGGTGGTAGGCTAAAAATTCGTACTAATTTTATACTAGATGAATTTGGTAATTTTAGTGCAATACCTAATTTCGGACGGCTTTTTAACTGTTGGTGGTGGTAGAGGTATTAGATTTAATTTATTTGTGCAAAGCTTTAGCCAATTAAATGAAAAATATCGGAGATAATACAGCTCAAAACATTCTTGATAACTGTTATGTGTGGAATTATCTAAAAACAAGTAATGAAGTAACAGCGGAAAAAATCTCTAAAAAGTTAGGAAATTATACAACAACGAGTTGGAGTGAAAGCAATTCATCAAGTGGAGGTGCAGTAAATAGGTCAAATTCAATGAATTTAACACAAAGGCCATTACTAACAACAGATGAAATATTAAGAATAGAAAGACCTTATTTATTAGTAATGTGTAGTGGATTATCCCCAGCAATGACATATTCTCCAGATTTAAGTAAATGGAAATTTAATGAAATGTTAGGTCTTGGGGATAAGAGTTGGAACACAAAGGTAAGAGAATATAGAGAAAATCATAGAAAAGTAAGTAAAGTTAAGCAATTGCAATTATGGAACATAGAAGAAGAAACAAAACAATTTAAGAAAATATTAGCACAAAAACAATTAATGCAAGAAAAAGAAATAAGAATGAGAGGTATAGACTTTCAAGGAAAACTATAATATTTTGGGAGGTTATTAAAAGTGAAAAAAACTCAAAATTGTACAAAAAATAAATTATCAAGAGTAATACTATTAACACAAATAGCAATATTTACTTTAATTAGTAAAGTGCAGGCAACAGATGTTGTTTCAGAGGTAGATGGAGGGGGGAGCATACAAAGTAGCAAGCTTGGTCAAGGTCTATTAAATATAGTAGAAGATATAACGGGAACTATTCAATGGATTCTACCTATAACTGGTGTTTGTTTCATATTATTTTATGTTTTTAAAATAATGACAGGAGATGAGCAAGACCAACAACGATATAAAAAATCCATAATAAAAGTTTTAGTATGTATAGTTGTTGGTTTATTAGCAGTAACAATAGTAAATCTCATCGCAAGATATTTTTAGAAGGAGTAGATTAATATGACTGATACAGAGAAATTAAAGAATAAATTAGAAGAAATCCAAAAAGAAGAAAAAAATAGAGAATCAAAAGAAAAAGAGTATGTTGAACAAATGAAAACTAATGAAGAGAAAAGACTAGAAAATGAAATAAAGAGGAAAAAACTAAAAGAAGAGGAGGAAAGGGTACAGCAGAACTTCTCAAATAAATTAGGAGAGGATGTTACTCAAAGTAAAAAGATATTTGGATTTATAAAAAGATATGTATTAATTGGAATCGTAACAGGAGTGCCAGGAATTGCTTTAACATATTTGTGGGATAAATGGCAAGAAAATAAAATGGTAAAAGATTTATATGACAAAAATATAAAATCTTTATCTAGTCCAAATAATAAAAGTTTATCAAAAGAATATGAGTTTTTAAGAAGAAAGTTTTATAAAGCTTATGACATAGATAAAATAGAAGAATTAATAATGAATTCAGACGATATAGAAAAATTAAAAAATGACAATAAAGCATTAGCAAAATTAAATTTAGAAATAAAAAGATGTAGGGAAGAATATGAAAAAAATTTAGGCAACTACATAGAAAGTCAAATTATAAACGAAATTTATGGAGAGAAAGCAACATTAAACGAAAATGAAGAAGAGGAAGAAGAATTAGAAATACGGAGATAAAATTTCTATGAAGTAAAAGGAGTTATAAAAGTGGCAGCATTAATTGCAACTATAATTGTATATTTATTAGGGTGGATTTCAGAGGCTATTTTAACATGGCTTTCAGGCGTGTATACATCAATGTTTTACTTAGCATTTGCAGTAGAAATATCATTTAGAGATATTGTAACAAATTTTAGTATATCAGGTTTATACAATGCAGTTTATATTGTAGCAATGGCAATACTTGTAATGTTTTTTGTAAAAAAGCTAATTGAAACATATATGACATGGAGTAATGGAGATCCAGACGAAAATCCACTAAATGTTTTAATACGGATTTGTAAAAGCTATGATAGTAATGATTTGCTTTGGTTTTATATATACGCAATTCGTAAATATATTTTATGAAATATATAATAACTTACTAATGGGAATGACAGGAAGCTTAGATGCAGTTGTTCCAGAATATAAAAATTTAGGATTAAATGTATTTGGCGCATTTTTATACTTAGTTATAGCAATACAGTTAACATTGCTATATTTTCAATTCTTAACTAGAGGATTTGAAATGTTAATTTTAAGATTAGGAATACCATTTGCAAGTATAGGTCTTTTAAATGCTAATCAAGGAGCTTTTAAAGGCTATATTCAAAAGTTTATAAATAATGCTTTTACAATTATTGTCCAATTATTATTAGTTCAATTTGCGATAATACTTTTAAATAATGGACACTTTGTATTAGCTTTTACAGCCTCTAGCATAGCTTTAAGAACACCAGCAATGTTACAAGAGTTTATGATAAGTGCAGGTGGAGGAAGTACAAGTGGAAAAGTAAATACAGTAAGTAGAGTAGTTACAATGTTTAAAAGTGGAGTAAGTAAAGGAAAGTAAGAGGTAGAGAAAATGGACACAATCTATTATATAACCAATTTTTTAGGCGTTTTAGCAGGAATTACTTGTTGTGCAATGATTGGAGTTGCAATTTTTAAAATAATGACAGGTGATGAAACGGAACACCAAAAATATCAAGCAAGAATTAGAAATGGATTAATTGCATTAATTTTAATTATTTGCATAAGCACGATAAAAGATACAGTATTGCAATATTTTCCTTATGTAGAAAGTGCAGATGCTATTGGAGATTTTTCAAACATTCAAATTTCCCTTACAGACGGAGCATTAACTGATACTTATGAAGATGTAGATGGGAGAAATGTTATAAAAGTGGAGGGCAATTATTATGTAAATACAGGAGAGAAGCTTGTGAATTTAGGTAGCTTTTTAAATTCATACAAGGTATGGTGTTCTGTATATAAACTATATGATGAATGTCAAGGGCTAACAAAAGGTGCAATGGCTGAAGATATATATTATATGTCTTGGGAACAAGATAAATTAGATGGACAATCACAAGGATTTTTAATGTTAGCAAGTGTTAAGGGAACTATTAAAGATGATGACGATTTTAAGGAACTAATGGGAGATTGGCTAACAGAAAAGTATCAACAATATGAATGGATTAATTAGGAGAAAAAAATGGAAGATGAAAAATATCAAGTAGGAATACCAGCAAATGTAAAAACTAGAACAGAGTTAATAAATGGAATAGGTATCAAAGAATTAATAATAACGGCAATAGCTGGAGTAATAAGCATATTTCTAGCAATCGTAATATACATTATTACTCAAAATTATTTGGCTTGTTTAATATTAGTAGGAGTATTAACAGGTTTTACATTTATTTCAGTTATGAAAGATAAAAATAATAGTTCTATAGCAGGTTTGGTAATTAACATATATAAATATTTTAAAGGGCAAAAATTTTACAAATATGTAGTAAAGGAGAAAGATACAAATGAGTTTATTAGATAAATTTTTAAAGAAAAAGCCTCAAATATCGGCAAATAGATTTTTAAATATAAAAGATATTCAAGGAAATTTTTTATATACACTAGATAATAAAGTATTAGCATATTTAAAAATATATCCAAAGAATTGCAAACTAATGAGTAAGGAGGAACAAAAAAATCATGCTCAAGTGCTAACAAGAAATTTTGCAAGTGAGTTGAAACCTTTTAAACTATACTTTACGAACAGACCAGTAAATTTACAGGCAAACCAAGATTATCAGGCAGAGCTTATGGATAAAGAGAAAAATGCATTAAAATTTAATTTGCAAGGGAAAAGAAGTAGAAGTTTTGGAAATTTGTCAGTAAGGGGAAAAGCATTAGAGAGTGAAATATATTTGATAATTTGGGGAGACAATACAGAATATATAGAGCAGGATTTATTAAAGAGACTAAATGATTTGAAAATGAAATTTACTAATAGTGGTTATAAAACAGAAATATTAGAAGAAAGATTAATAATTCAATTAGTAAATAGTTATACAAATCCAGATGTTGCTTATGTGGAAAATCAAGATTATATGCAAGGAACATTAGTAGTAGATTAGAGAGAAAGAAGAAACTTTATAAAAGAGAGGATTAAAAAGATGAAAGAAAAAGAAATTGAAACAATGCCAATAAACCAAGAACTTTTAAATTTAATTGCACCACAAGGAATAGAAATAAAGTCGAGTAGAGTACAATTAGGAGAATTTTTATCAAAGATTCAATACGTTTCAGGGTATCCATCAAGAGTAAACATTGGTTGGCTTTTAAGTTTAAAAGATATACCCAATACAGTAGTATCATTAGTAATAAACCCCATAGAAGATGTTCAAGCTTTCGTTGAAGGTATTTCAAAAGGAATTACAACAGACAAAAATACATATAATACAACTCAAAATGAATTTTTAAAAACACAAGCAGAATATAAAATAGCAAGTGCAGAAAAAATGATAAGAGAAATAACTATTGATAACATACCATATATTAATTTATCTTTTCTTATTAAAACAAATGGAACTACAGAAAATAATTTTACTGAGAATATGCGAATTGTAAAAAATAAAGTTGCTGGAATGGGATTAAAAGCAAGATTACCAGCGTTTCAACAGGGGGAGGCATTAAAGCAAGCAAGCCCGTATGATACAAGTTACAAAGATATAACAGAAATCTCAAATAAGCAAATGTCATTAGCAGCGTTATTTAAAGGGTTACCATTTTCAGGTAGTGGCTTAATAGATGAAAGAGGCTATTACATTGGAAATGATGAAGATGGTAGAGCAATTATATTAGATACATTTATAAAAACTTCAGATAGACCTAATAGTAATATAACAATAAGTGGAGCAAGTGGTAGTGGAAAGTCATTTTTAGCCAAGAAAATAATGCTAAATGGTTGGCTAAATGGCTATAAATTTTACATACTGGATCCAGAATCAGAATATAAAGCAATGTGTAAAGAAATAGGTGGAAAGTGGATTGATTGTAGTGGTGGAAAAGGAAAAAATATAGGAAGAATAAACCCATTACAAGTAAATAAATTAACTAATAATATTGAAAATAAAGATGATGAGTATAGCAGTACAAAATCAGCCTTATCATTACACATGGATTTTTTAACAGCATTTTTTAAATTATTTTTCCCAGAAATAACAAGTTTTCAAATGAGTTTGCTAATGGAAATATTAGAAGAACTATATAAAAAGTTTGGAATTGACTATGATAGCAAAATAGATAATATACAAAATGATAAGTTTCCAATCATGCAAGATTTATATAATTTATTAGAAGTAAAAGTAAAAAATAAAGAAACGAAACATAGAGAAGAAATAGAAGTAATAAGAAGTATAGTAAGAAGTTTAGCAATAGGTCATAATGCAGAAATTTTTAATGGATATACAACTATTGAAGAAGATAATGATTTTATATGTTTAGATATTTATTCTCTACAAGGAGCGTCAGCAAATATTAAAAGTTGCCAGTATTTGAATATGTTAAGATATTGCCAAGATATGGCATTTAAAAATCGTGAGGAAAAAGCCTATGTGGTATGTGACGAGGCATATCTTTTAATAGATAAAAAAGTACCACAAGCAATAGAATTTCTAAGAAATTTTAGTAAAAGGTGTCGAAAATATGAATGCGGACTTATTACAATATCTCAAAATATTTTAGATTTTTTAGCAGATGAAATCAAGCAGCATGGACAAGCCATTTTAGACAATAGCGCATATAAATTCTTTTTTGGAACTGATGGACAAGACTTAGAAGAAATTGTAAGAATATATAACTTAAACACAGAAGAGAAAACAATACTTTCCCAAAAAGACAGAGGGCGTGGACTTATGTTTGTAGGACCTGGACATAGTCTAATAAATGTCAAAGCAGAAGAGTGGGAAAAACCATATCTGATTGGTGGTGGAAAGTAATGGCAGAAGGTAAAAATGAAATATTAGAAATGGGGAAAACAGCGTTTTCTCTTTTTTCTTTTAAAATAAAGATGATAATAATTGGAGTAATAATAGGAATATTTATTGTAGTTATTGTCCCAGTAGTTGCAATAACAAGTATTTTCTCAGATAATGATACACAGTCAGATGATAATGAACAAAGTAGTAGTTCTAGTTCAACATCAACTATTATAACAGTAAATGAAGTGATAACAGAAGATAGTTTGACAAAATATATAGGTGCTATATTTCCAATGCCTTTTGAAACTTGGGATAGTAATCAAGATGTTGTAACATCATTATTTAGTAAACACAGAACAGTAAAAGTAAATGGAGTAACTCAAACAAAAGCACATACAGGGATAGATTTAGTTGTAATTTCTATTTCAAATCCTAAAATATGTTCTGTACTATCTGGAAAAGTAGTGGTATCAAAAGCAGGAAATACTGGATATGGTAATTATGTGGTAATAGAGCATACATCAGAAGAAGGCATAACTTTTTATACATTATATGGACATATGAAGGAAGGCTCAATAATGGTAGCAGAAGGAACAGAAGTAGAAACTGGACAAGTATTAGGAATTATGGGAAGTACGGGAAATTCAACAGGAGATCATTTGCACTTTGAGATAAGAATAAATAAAAATAGCAGTAGCAATGCAGTAGACCCATACCCATATTTATTTGGAAATTAAAATTTAGGAGGTAAGATATGAATAACAAAGCAGAACTAAAAAAACAATTAATAGTTTTGACTGTGATTTTAGTATTGGTAATTATAGTGGCAATAATATTAAATGTAAAAGGTGCTAATCAGACTATAGAAAATAATACTACAGTAATTGATAATAATTTAGTAGAAGATGAGGAAAACGAAGGAACAGAAGAAGAAAAAATATTAAATAATTTAAAGGGATTATTGGAAGAAGATGACGACGAAGAAGAATATATACAAGATGAAACACAAGGGACAGAAGAAAATATAGTTATAACAAATAGTGGAGAAACAGTAATTATAATGGAATAGATTAGAGGTAAAAATTATGGAAGAAATAAAAAAATACAAGAAGTATATTTATATATCAAAAGAAGTTATCCCAGAACTTGAAGAATATTGTATGAAAAATAATATTACATTAATAGCAAGATTTATAAATGAATATAATTTAGAAAAATTTATGCAAACAGAGTTAAGAAATCTAAATAATATTGATTTTTTAATTATTGATTTACAAGCAATAGGAAAATTAACCTCTGATGATGAAATAATATCTAAAGTAACTTTAATAAGGAAAATGTATAGCCTTAGAGTAATAATAATAGCAAGGGGATATAAACACGGAAATATTTTGTTAGGTAAAATATTTAATTTGGGAATATATAATATTGTAACAGCCGTAGAAGATAATAAATTTAAAGAAGAACTGGAAAAATGTTTAAGTGAAGAAGGAATGAGTTTTGGAAATTCTATTAAATATAAGGTAGATAATCAAATAATTGCAGTAAATCAAACCACTAAATTAATAAAAGAAAATTATATTAGAGTAAAACAAACAGTAAATATAGGAGTAGTGGGAACAGAAAGACATATTGGAGCAACGACAATGGCTATTAACTTAACTAAATATTTAAGTGAGTTAACAAATATAAAAGCTTGCTATATAGAAAATAATAACCACAATTCTATTATAAATATAATAGAAAATAAAGAAGCAATATATTCAGAAGATATTAATAGAATAGTATTTAATGGAATAGATATGTTTTTAAAACCAAAAAATATGTCAGATATATTGTCTAAAGACTATAATTTTTTTATTTATGACTACGGTGCATTAAATGAATTAACAGAAGAAGAAAAAATGTCATTTTTAACGAGAGATTTAAAAATTATAGTTTCTGGAAACAAAGAGTGGGAAATACCTAATTTAATAAAATGTTTTCAAATTATTGGAGAAGATATTAGCACATATTTAGTTTTTAATTTTGCTAAAGAAGAAGAAAAAGAAAATTTTAGAATCAGTCTAGGTAATTATTGGAAGGAAAGAACTGTTTTTTCAGATTATATCACAGATCCTTTTGTAGTTGGAAATAAACATTTTTTTGAATCAATATTAAAGCCATATTTAATAAATACAGATGTTATAGAAAAGAAAAAGAAATTTAGTTTATTTAATAAAAGAGGTAAGTAAATGAAGAAAAAATCATTATATGATATTGCAATGAGCAAAAAAAATAATCAAACTACACAAAATGAAAATATAATAATAGTAAGGAAAAAATCTATAATACAAATAATATTTGATATTATAGGAAGAATTTTAAAATTAATAATTTATGCTATTTTAATTATACTATTAACAGTAGGGGCAACAGTATTAATCAATAGTCAGACAAGAGAATACTTGATAGAAATATTGAAAAACGTATTTTAAAATTCTCTTATATATGCTATAATATTTATAGATGTTAAGAAAAAGAGGTGGTATTATGCAAGCTATAAATATACAAGAAGTAGAAACTGCGATAAATAAATATGGA
>CAYVCM010000035.1:1630-15337 GCA_964449925.1 uncultured Clostridium sp. | reverse complement strand
AAGAAGAAAAGGAATTGAAGAAGGCGAAAAACGTGGAGAAAAACGTGGAGAAAGACGTGGAGAAAAGCGTGGTAAAGAACTAGGAAAAAAAGAAGAAAAAAGAAATATTGCAAAGATAATGAAAGAAAAAGGAACAAAAATTCAGTTCATACAAGAAGTAACAGGTTTAACAGAAGAAGAAATTAATGCATTATAATAATATAATGATAAAATTAATCAAAGAATTTAAGTAAAGAAAAATATTTAAAGAAAACATATTTATGAAACTTTAAAAAAAGAAAAAATTTCCTAGAGTTTTATACTCTAAGAATAAAAACTAAAAATATAATAGCAATAAAACTTAGTAAAGTCAATAGATTGAAGAACAAAAAATATAAATATGAGATTAGAAATAAAATTAAAAATAAAAAAGCAGAAATAACTTGTAAATCAGAAAAATCAAGTTGTTTCTGCTTTTTAATATTTTCCTAGAGTATAAAACTCTAGGAAAATAAACAAAACTAACAAAAACTTAGATATTAAAAGATTTTAAGAAAAATAATATTGAAATAAAATAACAAAAACAAAAATATCAAAACAAAAGAAAATGAAAGGAAGGAACAAGCAAATGATGAAAAATAATCAAAAAAACAAAGAAAATAAAAAAAGAATAATAAAAATTAAAACTATTGAAAGAAAATACAATTATCGAAACAAAGGTATTACCTTAATAGCTTTAGTAATTACTATTATAATATTATTAATTTTAGCAGGAATAACAATAAGTGCCATAACAGGAGAGAATGGGCTTATTAACAGTGCAAAAGTTGCAAAAGAAGAAACAGAAATTGCAAATGAAAGAGAAATCGTAGAAAAAGCAACAATACAAGCTATGGGTAACAACAAATATGGCAATCTAGAAGAAAGTGAATTACAAGAACAACTAGATAAAGAAACAGGAGAAGGAAAAACAGAGGCAACAGATATAGGAGATGAATTTGAAGTTGTATTTACAGAAAGCAATAGATATTATACAGTAGATAAAGACGGAAATATAACAGGAGTTTATGATATCACAAAAGACGAACATCCAGGAGACTTTACCATAGGTGAAAATGGAGAAGAACTAGATGGAAGTGAAGAAAAACCATATGAAATTTCTTGTATAGAAGATTTAGTAGTATTATCTAATATATCAAGAGGAGTAGGAAATTATTTAGAAGATGGAGAAATAAAAGAAGTAGAAAGTCAAAATACATTTTCAGGAAAGAACTTTATATTAACAAAAACATTAAATTTTAATTCTACTGTATCTTATGCAGATTTATCGCTAACATGGAGTTATGACGAGGAAGAAGAAGCATATATACTAGATGAAAGCAGTACAAAAAATTTAAGAGAACTCTTAATTGATAGAACAGGGGTAGGATTTGTTCCGATTAGTATTAATACTGGTTCAGGTAACTTACAATTTGCTGGGAATTTAGATGGACAAGGTTATGAGATACAAAATCTATATGAAAATACAGGAAGTGATGGAGGTGGATTATTCCGTTCAACATATGGAAGTACCATAGAAAATCTAGGATTAACTAATGTTGATATAACAAGTACAGGAGGTGTCGGAGGAATAGCACTTAATGCTGGTAAATTGTATAATATTTATGTCTCAGGAAGTTTAAATGGAAGTGAAGTAGGAGGAATTGTCCACGACAGTAGTGTTGAAATGATAAACTGTTGTAATTTAGCAAATATATACGGTAGTGGAATGGTAGGTGGATTAAGTAGTAATACTACAGCTGGTACCACAGTACAAATCGTCAATTGCTATAACCTAGGAAATGTAGAGGGGAAAGATAGTTATGGTACTACTAGTCGTGTATCTGGAATAATTGGAGGTGCATATGGTACGACACTAAATATTATTAATACATGTAGCTTAGGAAATGTATCAACAATAGAAAGTAGAAGTAGTCAAAATTTTTATTGTGCATTTGGTAGTTCGGCTACTAGTGCTAATTTAGAAAATGCTTACTATTTAGATAGTATTGTCAATGATAAATGCATAGCAAATGAAAATTCCATAGCATTTTCAAAAGGAGATACAAGCATAATAGACAAGTTAAATGAATATGTAGAAGAACACAAATATGATTATGCAGTAGAACTATATACATGGGAACTAGATGAAGATGGATTACCAACATTTGTAACAGATTAGTCATTTAAATTATTAAAAATTGAAATAAGGCAACCGCAATCCAATTGGCTTTAGACAATGGGTAGTTTGCATAAATTTTAATACTTTCAACACAAATAAATACAGACAAATATAAAAGAGAAATATATGAAATAAGAGTAAAATAGGCACATATCTGGCCTTTTTACTCTTTTATAATTTTCAAAATTAAATATATTTAATTATACAAATTTCTCTCATATAAGTCATCAATAAAAACATCCTTTTCTTCAAAATTATCAATAAAACCAACCTTAGCCATATTATCATTCACACCTTGAATCCAAACAGGTCTATCATCATAAAAAACATCACACTTTTCTTTATTAGCCAAAATAGAATTAATTCTAGATATATCCATACAAAAACCTCCTAAAAACATTTCTTAATTTAAATATATCCAAAAAATAATATTATATTCATAGTGTCACATTTTTGTCTCATTGGGGACGTTTCTTTTTGAGACATTTTTGTATCTTATTGAAGGCGTTTAAAAAGTATTTTCTCATTTAATAGAAAAAATAATCTTTTTACTAAATAAAAAATTCTAGTATTTCTCCAATCACATTCATAACTAAATAATTTATAAAATGCTTCTATTTTAACCATGTGTTATTGAACATGAATAACCTATCTTCAAAATGGTGAGAAGTTGCTGGCACTTTATATATACTTTTTTGCCATCTATATCAACTAGCAATTTTAAACTATGAATTTTAATATATTAAAGGCAAGAAAAATATATAAATTTTTTCTTTAGCATCTAATTCAATATTGACTAAAATTTTAATTTCATATACAATGAAAACGAGGGGAAACGAAAGGAGAAAATAATGAAAATACAATATAAAGATAAAATATTAGAGGTTGACAAACCAACCACAATTAACGAACTACTAAAAGAAGAAATTCAAAGTAGTCAATACACAATTGTAGCAGCCATATTTAACAATGAATACAAAAATTTAGAATCTGTAATAGAAGAAGACGGAAAAATAGACTTAATAGATATTTCTACAAAAGAAGGAATGAAAGTATACAGAAGAACTTTGGTGTATATAGTAGGAAAAGCCTTTGAAAAGATATGCCCAAATGAAAAAATGGAAGTAAACTATCAATTATCAAATGCCATGTTTTGTGATTTAACTAACAAAGAAGTAACAGATGATTTTATAGAAAAATTAACACAAGAAGCAAGAAAGATTGTTAAAGAAGACTTGCCTATAAGACAAGTTATAATGAATAGAGATGAAGCAACTAAATTTTTTAATGAAACTAAAAGTTCAAAGGGAAGATTACAATTAGACCTAGAAGGAAATAATGAAATTTTTATGTATTATTGCGAAGATTATTACAACTACTGTTATGGAACATTAGCAAATAGAACAGGTATTGCAAAAATATTTGAAATTGTTAAATGGCATGATGGATTTTTAATAAGATATCCAAGTAAAAAAGACCCAGAAAAAATGCCTAAACTTATACAAAATAAAAAATTAGCATGGGCAATGGAAGAATATGATGACATCAATAAAATTCTAAATATAGATAGAGTATATTTAATTAATCAAGCAATAAAAGAAGGAACAATTAAAGACATAATTTTATTAGCAGAAGCATTACATGAAAAGAAAATAGCAAAAATTGCAGATAATATTGCAAAAAACAAAAATATAAAAATAATATTAATTGCAGGTCCTTCATCATCAGGAAAAACCACTTTTGCACAAAGATTAGGTATACAATTAAAGTTAAATAGAATTAAGCCTGTTACAATTTCAGTAGATAATTATTTTGTAGAAAGAAAAGACACACCAAGAGATGAAAATGGAGAATATGATTTTGAAGCTTTAGAAGCAATTGACTTAAAATTATTTAATGAACATCTTACTAAATTATTGAATGGTGAAGAAGTAGAAATCCCAAAATTTGATTTTTTTGAAGGGACAAAAAGATATAATGGTAAAAAACTCAAATTAGAAAAAGATGAAGTATTAGTAATAGAAGGAATACATTGTTTAAATGATAAGTTAACAAGTGAAATACCAGCAGAGCAAAAATATAAAGTATATATAAGTGCATTAACTGTTCTAAACTTAGATAGATTTAATAGAATATCTACAACAGATACAAGACTAATTAGAAGAATTGTAAGAGATTACCAATTCAGAGGATATTCTGCAAAAAATACAATTGCTACATGGAGCAAAGTAAATGATGGAGAAAAGAAAAATATATTTCCATTCCAAGAAGAAGCTAACTTTGTTTTTAACACATCATTAGTATATGAAATTAATGCTTTAAAGCCAATTGTTATACCATTATTAGAAGAAATCACAAAAGAAGATCCAGAATATGCAGAAGCATCTAGATTAATAAATATGTTAAAATATTTTGAAGAAATACCAAAAGAATTTGTACCAAATAATTCTTTATTAAAGGAATTTTTGGGAGGAGGAGACTTTAAATATTAAACACTGGGGATGTGTCATTTTTGTCTCATTGGGGACGTTTCTTTTTGAGACATTTTTGATGATTTTTTGCTCCGTCCCCAAATCATCGCTTGCTCTGTCCCCAAAATCATCAAAAATGTCTCAAAAAGAAACGTCCCCAATGAGACAAAATGTCCCAAGTGAATATAAAAAAGGAGTAGAAAATGGAAAATAGAAGATTTACGGAAATTGACGAAGAATTTACATGTGATAATTGTGGGAAAAAAGTTTCAAAATTAGGATATTCTTGTCGTGACCATTGCCCATATTGTTTACATTCAAAACATGTAGACAAAAACCCTGGAGATCGACAAGAAACTTGCCATGGAGATTTAGAACCAGTTTCTTTAGAAATTGATGGTAAGAAGGGTTATGTGATTATATATAAATGTAAAAAATGTGGGGCAATTATAAAAAATAAATCAGCAAAAGATGATAATATGGATTTAATAATAGATTTAAGTAGTAAACAAATTTAAGTCTAATTGGGTTTTTCACTGTGATGATTTTTTGCTCCGTCCCCAAATCATCACCGTCCCCCAGTTAGACTCAAATTTGCTTGTTTAAATTTCCATTTGTGTAGCTTGGACCCTCAAATCTATGATTATTTTGTACTCTATTAATAATTTCATTAATTTCTTCAATAGTCTCATCTAAAACATCAATTCTTGCAAAATCTACATTAAATTCTTTTGGGTAAATAGAAGATATCTTACTATTAAAAATAGTTGTAACTGTCTGAATATTATCGGGCAAAATTCTAAACCTCATATTCAAACGATCTTTTAAGTAATAAGTATTAGAAGTAATACATCTTTGTTTACAAGTTGGATAGCATTTATCTGTTTCACCCAAAAGACAATAATTCATATTTAAAAGAGGTGTTTTGCCATAGACAATTAGTTCATTTGGTAAACATGTACAATCACATAAATTATGAATCATTTCTCTATTTAATTCTGGAGATATAGTATATCTACTAATTCTTAATTGCTTTAATTCTTCGATAGTTTTTGTATTATACACATTAAAAGTATAATTTGTAATAAATTCAAAAGTTTTATCAGAATTAATAAATAAATCATTTAGTAATTTAATATTACAAATATTTGATAAAACAAATCCTTTGACATCATAATTATTTAAAGTAGTTTCTATATTGTTAGACAATAGATTTTTATAGTTTGATTTTATAATTGTCGGCATATAAATGTATACATTAAATTTATTGCTTAAAATATGTAAAATATTTTGATAATCTTTCCTAGAAAAATACTTTAAAGGAATATAGACATTTTCGACATCATGAAGTTGTTCGTAATCAAAATCTTTGTGTAAAATATTTAATAAAAGAGATAATTTTGTCTTTTTCAAGGACTGATTAATTGTTTCTTTATTTTGTTCTTTTTGTTTAACTACTTTATTTGAAATATCAATATTTTTATTTTCAAATTTTTCAAGATTAGTTCTTTTTATTGTATTTATTGCATATTGATTTACTAAATGCAAAATAGTTCTTCTTAAATCATTTAGTGTACTTAGTTTTGGAATAAACATCTGATTATCTAAATCAATTGTAAGTGTTTTGAATGCATAAGGTGTAGAACCAGTCTTAGAAAATTGTGATATGATAGTATTCTTGTCAATTGGTTTTGTTTTTGCTTTTAAAGGAATAACATCACTTGTATATTGAATATTCAAGTTTTTGTACAATTCAATATTGCTAGCAGATGTAATATGAATTGTTATTGGTTGATTTTCTTTTATAGAAATATGGCAGTTTAAAAGAATTTTTTTATTTTCATTTAAAATACTATTTCGTGCAAAAAGATTTAACCTTTTGGAACTCATTTTAAAAATTTGATTGCCTAATTTTATATTTCCTTTCATTCTACCAATTACAACTGTTTTACCGTTCTTGTGCAGTTTTAATATTTTTCATATTTGTATCCATAAGCTCAGAAATTGTATAAGTACCATCTACTTTTTCTAAAGCAATAGTATCTCCAATTCCAATTGGTTCGTTCAGCTTTATAGTGATTAATCCTTTTTTTGTATTATATTTTTGCACTTTACCAAGAAACAATCCCATATTATTTGATTTTTCTTTATATACTAAATCTCGATTTGCCTCACTATTGAAATGTCCAGAAGAAGACATACCACGATTAAAAACTTGCAATAATTGTTTTTTATCATCTTCATCAATTACATAGTCATAGTTAGATAAAGCTAAATCAATATATTTTCTATAAATTCTTGTAACAGTAGCTACATATTCAGGTGATTTCATACGACCTTCAATTTTAAAAGATTTTACACCTGCATTTATTAAATTTGGAATAAAATCTAAACCACATAAATCTCTGGTACTTAATAAATATCCAGAGTCAACAATCTTATTATTTTCTAATAATTCAAAAGGAAGTCTACATGGACCTGCACATTTTCCTCTATTTCCAGAGCGTCCACCTAATATACTAGAAAATAGACATTGACCAGAATATGAAATACAAAGTGCACCATGTATAAAAGTTTCTATTTCTATGTTTGTATTATTACAAATATAAGCAATTTCATTTACTGAAAGTTCTCTTGCAAGTATTACTCTTCTAAAACCTAACTCTTGTAATTTTAAAGCACCATTTAAGTTGTGAACAGTCATTTGAGTACTTGCATGAATTGGTAAATCTGGAAAAGCTTTAATAAGTGCAATAGCCAGCCCCAAATCTTGTACAATAATAGCATCAATACCAAATTTATATGCTTTTTTTGCAATTTCCATAGCTTGTTCAAATTCAATATCAGTAACTAATGTGTTTAGAGTTAAGTATGTTTTAACACCACGAATTTTTGCATATTGAATTGTTTTTTCAAGTTCATCAAGAGAAAAGTTAGAAGCAAAGGCTCTGGCACTAAACATATTTGTTCCTAAATATACACTATTTGCTCCATTTTGTACAGCAGCTTTCAAACACTCAAAATTGCCAACAGGAGAAAGTAATTCGACCATAATTACACCACCTTTTTTGATTTGCAGTTAGATAAAATATTAAAAATTGTTCTTATAGTGTAACAAGTTTATTTACAACCAAATTATACCATAAAATCCTAAAAAATGCTAGATTACATAAAATCACATTTACAATTTAATTGATTTGAAGTGTCATATTAACTGTAGATAGTAATAAACTGTAACAACATAGTAAAAGATTCGACAAAATATATTGTCAATAAAAATAAAATGACATATAATGTGTTACAAAATTGAATAAGAAACAATCTGAAAGGAATATTGAAAATGGGAATAGTAGAAATTATTTTAATAGGATTAGGATTAGCAATGGATGCTTTTGCAGTATCTGTATGCAAAGGACTCTCTATGAAAAAATTAAATTGGAAAAAAGCAATAATTATTGGACTATATTTTGGCATATTTCAAATGTTAATGCCAATAGTAGGTTACTTCTTAGGAACAGCATTTGAAGGATTTGTTACAAGTGTAGACCATTGGATAGCATTTATTTTGTTACTAATTATTGGAGGAAAAATGATAGCAGAGGCACTTGGGAATGAGGATAGTAAAAATTGTAATGATAATGTGAACTTTAAAACAATGATTGTTTTAGCAATTGCAACAAGTATTGATGCACTAGCAGTAGGAATTACTTTTGCATTTTTACAAACAAATATCATATTAGCTAGTTCAATAATTGGCATTATTACATTTTTTGTATCTCTAATAGGTGTCAAAATAGGAAATAGATTTGGAAATGTATATGAGAAAAAAGCGGAATTTGTAGGTGGATTAATTTTAGTAATAATAGGTCTTAAAATTTTACTAGAACATTTAGGGATTTTTTAAAATATTTATTTTGTTCGCTTGAAATGTAAAAAAAATAGTATATAATAGGAAACATAGGAAAGAGAAAAAACAGATGTGGTTTGCCTCCTACATAACAGGAGGTGGTGCATATGATAGAAATAGAAACTTTATTGTTGATTATAAAATTACTATTTGCTGGTTTAATATCAGTAACTATCATTACATTTACCTTAATTATAGCAATCGTTGTAATTATGAGTAAACAAAAATAAATACAAAAAAAACACACATCTGTATTTGTCCTAATGTGATGTGTGTTTTATACATTTCACGAGGCAAACCACATAGTGGTTTCTCCTTCCTATACAAATATTATAACATAAAAATAATAAAAGTCAATAAGTTTAAATAATACTAAAAAAGGTTAAATAAAAAAAGGAGCAATATAAATGCAAGAAACCGTAAAAACAAAAAAAGTAGGAGAAATATTCCATGATTATAAAACAAAATCAAACATACAATATGCAAACATACAAGGACTAAATGTCATCAAAAAGACAAACACATTAGAAGTTATATTGTATTTTGATGAATATATAGAAATCAAAGAATTATGGCTTTTTGAAAAATTTTTAATGGATAGATTTCATTTTGAGCAAATAGATACAATTATACAATATCATGAAGGAGTAACATTAAAAAGTATAAAAACAGAATGGAAAAATATAATTGCATATATGTCACACAAATATCCATTAATGAAACCAATGTTATTACTAAAAAGTGAAGTAGAAATAGATGAAAATATAGTTAATATAAAAATGCATATAAAAGGTGCAGACTTTTTAAAAGCGAAAAAAACAGATAAAGAGTTGGAAAAAGTATTAAAGCACTTATTTGGAAAAGAATATAAAGTAACCCTTTCAGAAGAACTGTCAAATGAAGAAATAGCAGAAATAAAAGAAGAAATAAAACAAGTAGAAGAAAAAGCAATTGCACATATTGAAGAAATAAATGCAGAAAAGCAAAAAGAAGCTAATATGACTGATATGGTATATGGAAATGTAGCAGAATATAGTGACCCTAATTATATTCCACCAATAGACATAGAAGGATATATTCCAGAAGAGGCAATGGAAGGAATATCACCAATAGATGAAATGGAAGATTATCAAGAGCAAGAATATATTATGGGAAAACCTTCAAAAGCAAAAGAAAATAAAATAGAAATAAAAAATATTACAGCAAGTAATACTAGAATTACCATAGAGGGAAGAGTATTAACAAGTGAATGTAGAGAAACAAGAACTGGAAAAGGCTTGTTAATATTTGACATATATGATGGAACAGGTACAATTACTTGTAAATCATTTGCTAAAGATACAGTTGAAGGAAAAGAAATTATAGAAAAAATTCAAAATGCAAAAGTCATTAAAGCAATAGGAAAAGCAAGTTTAGATACATATGCTGGAGATGTAAATATCATGGCAAATACTATTACAACTAGTAATATGAAAATTCCAGAATTGCCAGAAGAAGATGAAAGTACACCACTTATTCTAGGGACAAGTCTTAACATTACAGAACCATTAGTAAAAATTGCAGAATTAAATGTAGATGATGGAAAAGTTTTAATTGATGGTGAAGTTATAGATATGGAAGATAGAGAGTTAAAATCAGGTAAAACTCTGTTAGCTTTCGATATTTATGATGGAACAAATAGTATAACATGTAAAGCATTTTTAAATAAAGATAATAGTAAGCGTGTAATTAAAAGAATAAAAAATGCAAAAGGATTGAAGGTTGCAGGAACAGCACAAATGGATTCCTTTTCAAATGAATTAACAATTATGGCAAATACAATTGTAGAGGGAGAAGGAATTAAAAAAACAATAAGAGAAGACCATGCAGAAGTAAAAAGAGTAGAACTACACATGCATACACAAATGAGCCAAATGGATGCAATGACTTCAGCAACAGATTTAATCAAAAGAGCAATGAAATGGGGAATGAAATCTATTGCTATTACAGACCATGGTGTTGTGCAAGCATTTCCAGAAGCACATAAACTACTTGGATATGATAATCCAGATATGAAAGTTATTTATGGTGTGGAAGCATATTTAGCACCAGATAATACAAAATCTGTATATAATGGTAAAAAACAAAGTTTAGATACTACATATTGTGTATTAGATTTAGAAACAACAGGTTTCTCAGCAACTATGGATAAAATTACAGAAATCGGTGTTATGAAAGTAAAAAATGGAGAAGTTATTGATGAATTTAGTTGTTTTGTTAATCCAGAAAGACATATTCCAGAAAGAGTAACAGAAGTAACAAATATTACAGATGATATGGTAAAAGATGCAGAAACCATTGAAAAAGTCTTTCCTAAATTACTAGAATTTTTAGGAGATGATAAAGAAACAATTATAGTTGCACATAATGCAAATTTTGATGTTGGTTTTTTAAAACAAAATGCAATAACATTAGGACATAATTTTGACTATACATATTTAGATACTTTAAGTTTAGCAAAAGATTTATTCCCAGAGTATAAAAAATATAAATTAGGGAAAATTGCAGAAAATTTAGGAATTAAAGTAGAAGTAGCACATAGAGCCTTAGATGATGTTGATACAACAGTTAAAGTATTTAATGTAATGTTAGATATGTTAAAGGAAAAAGGAGCAACAATTGTAGAAGATATTGATAGAGTAGCGGCAAGTGAGGAAGCAAAAAAAGAAGAATACAAAAAATTAAAAACGTATCATGCAATTATTTTAGCTAAAAACTATGTAGGGCTAAAAAATTTATATAGATTAGTTTCTATATCACATCTAGATTATTTTTATAGAAAACCTCGTATATTAAAAAGTTTATACAAAAAATATTCAGAAGGATTAATATTAGGAAGTGCTTGCGAAGCAGGGGAATTATACCAAGCAATTGAACTTGGAAAAACAGATGAAGAAATTGAAGAAATTGCCAGAGATTATGATTATTTAGAAATTCAACCAATTGGAAACAATCAATTTTTAATTAGAAATGGAACTGTTGCAGATGAAGAAGCATTGAGAGACATTAACAGAAAAATTGTAGAAGTTGGAGAAAAATTAAACAAACCAGTAGTAGCAACTGGTGATGTACACTTTATGGATCCTCAAGATGAAATTTATAGGCGAATTTTAGAAGCTGGACAAAAATATGATGATGCTGATAATCAAGCACCACTATATTTAAGAACAACAGAAGAAATGCTAGAAGAATTTAGTTATTTAGGAAAAGAAAAAGCATATGAAGTAGTAGTAACAAATACTAACAAAATCGCAGATATGTGTGACCAAATCAGTCCTATATCTCCAGAAAAATGTCCACCACATATTCCTGGATGTGAAAAAATGATAAAAGACATAGCATATAACAAAGCACATGAATTATATGGTGACCCATTACCAGAAATAGTACAAACAAGATTAGACAAAGAATTGGACTCTATTATAAAAAATGGCTTTTCTGTTATGTATATAATTGCTCAAAAATTAGTATGGAAATCTAATGAAGATGGATATATTGTTGGTTCAAGAGGTTCAGTTGGATCTTCATTTGTAGCAAATATGACAGGAATTACAGAAGTAAATTCACTTCCTGCACATTATAGATGTCCTAACTGCCAATATTCAGACTTCACAGATTATGGAGTAAAAAATGGATTTGATTTACCTGATAAAGAATGTCCAAAATGTGGGCATAAACTAGATAAAGATGGAATGGATATTCCATTTGAGACTTTCCTTGGATTTAATGGAGACAAAGAGCCAGATATAGACCTAAACTTTTCAGGAGAATATCAAGCAAAAGCACATAAATATACAGAAGTGATTTTTGGAAAAGGAACAACTTTTAAGGCAGGAACAATTGGAACAGTTGCAGACAAAACAGCTTATGGATATGTTAGAAATTATTATGAAGAAAGGCATATTCCAATCAACCAAGCAGAAATTAAAAGAATATCACATGGATGTACAGGAATAAAAAGAACAACAGGACAACATCCAGGAGGAATTATAGTTGTACCAAAGGGAAGAGAAATCTATGAATTTTGTCCAGTGCAACATCCAGCAGATGACCCAAACTCAGACATTATTACAACTCATTTTGACTATCACTCAATTGACCAAAACCTGTTAAAATTAGACATACTAGGTCATGATGATCCGACAGTTATTAGAATGTTACAAGATATTACAGGAATAGACCCAACAAAAGTGCCATTAGATGATAAAGAAACGATGTCAATATTCAGCTCAACAGATGCTTTAGGTGTTACACCAAAACAAATAGGTTCAGAAGTAGGAAGCTTTGGTATACCAGAGTTTGGAACAAAATTTGTAAGAGGAATGTTAGTAGATACTAGACCAACTACATTTGATGAATTAATCCGTATATCACGGACTATCACATGGAACAGATGTATGGGTTGGAAATGCACAAAGTTTAATTGAAGATGGAACAGTAACTTTAACAGAAGCAATTTGTTGTCGTGATGATATAATGATATATCTAATGAAACAAGGATTACCACCAAACTCTGCATTTAAAATAATGGAAACAGTTCGTAAAGGAAAAGCTTTAAAAGATCCAGAAAAATGGAAAGAATATACAGAATTAATGAAAGAGCATAATGTACCAGATTGGTATATAAAATCTTGTGAAAAAATAAAGTACATGTTCCCAAAAGCACATGCAGCAGCTTATGTAACTAATGCTTTTAGAATTGCATGGTTTAAAGTACATCAGCCAGAAGCCTATTATGCAGCCTTTTTCTCAATAAGAGCAGCAGACGAATTTGACAGTGAAATTATGATATATGGAAAAGAAAAAGTAAAAAATAAAATGAAAGAAATAGACTTACAAGGAAACAATGCTTCACAGAAAGATAAAGCAATGTATCCAGTTTTAGAATTGGTATTAGAAATGTATGAAAGAGGTTTCAAATTCTTGCCGATTGATTTATATAAATCTAGTAGCACAAAATTTATAGTAGAAGAAGAAGGCATTCGTCCACCATTAAACAGTATTGCGGGACTTGGAACAGTAGCAGCACAAGGAATTGAAAATGCAAGAAAAGATGGGAAATTCATGTCAATTGATGATATGAAAATAAG
>CAYVCM010000035.1:0-1530 GCA_964449925.1 uncultured Clostridium sp. | reverse complement strand
ATTACCTTAATACAAATAGTATCTGAAAAAGTAACATGTTGTTTGTATTTACATTTCACTTCTAAAGCAGGGATAGTAATTCCTTTCTCTTCAAATTTTTCAAAAGGCATTTTAGCATCTTGCAAATAATAACATCTAGCTTCTTCTAAAAAACGGATATAGTTAGAATGATGGACCACACCCATTTTATCTGTTTCATAATAATTAATTGTTCTCTCATATATATAACTCACTTAAGATCGCTTCCTTTCGAAAAAGTATTATATAAAATAAAAAAGTATATGTCAAATGTAAAATAATATAAATCTTGCATCAATAATTAAAATATTACACAATAATAGGAATAAAAAAGTAAAAATAAAATGAAAGCAAGTATAATCTGAAAAAAACCAAAATTATACTTGCTTTTTTGTTAGCTTATCTTCACATAAAAATCAGTGAAATCGCAATCAAATGGAATTTTCTCATCCTGACAAATCCATTGGCCAATCCAGTAATTCTTGTAATCCAGATAAAAAATTTCCATATAGTTTTTAGTAACTTTACTAGTATATTACAGTCAAAATAATAACTAAAAAAAGTGAAAGCAATAATAAATATAATAAATAATCTAGAAAATATTTTTTATACATGATATAATGCAAAAGAACAAAAATAAGGTTTAGAAAGCAGGAAAAATAAATGAAAAAAATAAATGGAGTAATATTACAAGCATTTGAATGGTATTTAGAAACAAATCAAAATTGGTGGAACAAATTAGCAAAAGATGCGGAAAAACTAGCCGATATAGGAATAACAACAATCTGGTTTCCACCAGCATATAAAGGAATAGGTGGAAAAGATGAAGTTGGTTATGGTGTTTATGACTTGTATGATTTAGGAGAATTTGACCAAAAAGGAACAATAAGAACAAAATATGGTTCTAAAGATGAATACTTAGATTGCATTATGACTTACAAACAAGCCGGTATAGAAACATATGCGGATATTGTATTAAATCATAAAATGGGTGCAGATTTTTTACAAACAATTCCTGCTGAACAAGTGGATTGGGGAGATCATAACCGATTTATAGAAAAACAGGTGGTAAGAGTAGCTACTAAATTTACATTTCCAGGTAGAAAACACAAATATTCTGACTTTGAATGGAATTGGACGCATTTTGATGGTATTGATTATGATGATAAAACAAAAGAACATGCTATTTTTAGATTTAAAGACAAAACATGGAGTGGAGCAGTTGATGAAGAATTTGGAAATTATGATTATTTAATGGGAGCAGATTTAGATTTCAAAAATCCAGAAGTTGTTCAAGAATGTTTAGATTGGGGAAAATGGTATTTAGAGTTAACAAAAGTAGACGGATTTCGCTTAGATGCAGTTAAACATATTGATGCAAATTTTTATAGGGATTGGATAAAAAAATTAAGAGAACAAACTGAAGATGAATTATTTGCAGTAGGAGAATATTGGAGTGGAGATATCTCAAAATTACATCGATATATTTCAGAAACAGAAGGAGAAATTTCT
>CAYVCM010000034.1:3546-16159 GCA_964449925.1 uncultured Clostridium sp. | reverse complement strand
TTTTATATAAATCATTGAATATTCTTAAGCTATTTTATTTGCCATATTTCTTATGTATTCTCCTATTTCTTCATTTGTCAATTCTAGTTCCAAAATTAGATTTTTTAAAACATCCCTTCTTGGTAAATCTTCTTCATTATCTATTCGTATATATTGTCTTAAACTAATACCTAATAATTCAGACATTTTTTCTTGTGTATATTGTTTTTCCTTTCTTTTTTCTTTTATCATAACATCACCTTAAACTAATGTTTAAAGTAATTATTACACAAAAGAAGTAATAGTTGTATTGACATTTAATGTCAGTGAAAATGTATACTAAAAAACAAGCTAAAACATCAGCTTGCATTATCTTGTTTAAATTCAGTTATAAAATCGCCTAAAAGTTCTTCAATAGGAACATTAAAAATATAGGAAAAAGCATATAGTTCATAATCTTTAATAATTCTATTTCCTTTTTCTAACTTGTGAAGAGAAGGTTTAGGAATATCAATTCCAAGTAAAGCTAATTTTGTAGATAAGGCAGATAGAGATAAATGATTTTTTATTCGTAATTCCCTTATTTTTTTATTAGAAACATTTAAATGATTATTATATTTACTACATTGATACATAGGCGAAATCCTTTCAAAATATTATAAATATTGTATAGTATTTAGAAGTAAAATCGTACGCACTAGAGATACGAAAATTAAAAAATATATTGAAAATAAAAAATATTAATGTTAAAATGTAATCGCTAGAGATACGAAAGGGATAAAAAATTTCATGTAAGTAAATAATAAAAAACAAAAGAGAGGAGAATTATGAAAGAAAAAATGGAAAAAAATCAAATAAAAACAAAGAAGAAACAAATGATTAAAAAGATAGGAACACAAAAAGGGATTACTTTACTAGCTTTAGTTATTACCATTATAGTATTATTAATTTTAGCAGGAATTACAATAGGAGCAATAACAGGAGATAATGGAATTATACAAAATGCATTAAATGCAAAAGAACAAACAGAAATTGCCAATGAAAGAGAAATAGTAGAAGAAGCAACTGTTCAAGCGATGGGAAAAAATAAAAGAGGAAATCTTGTAAGAGATGAATTACAAGAAGAATTAGATAATCTAACAGGAGAAGGAGAAACAATTGTAACAACTGATACGGAAGAACAAGGATATTTTGTGAAGTTTATTGATAGTGAAAGAATTTATAAAGTTAGCATAGATGGAGATGTAGAATATTTAGGAAAAGAAGATGAGTTAATCACACAAGCAGAAATTATAGCAGATCCAGAAAGTAATACAACAGCAGAGCTAATACAACAAGTAGATTTAACAGTAAAAACACCAATCGAAATAGAAGGAGCAGAGTATTCATTAGTATATGCATGGAATCAAGATAAAGAAAATGCACCAGAAGATACAAAATTTTTAGAAGCAAACTTAATAGGAGAAGGAAGAATCAGAACGACAACGGTATATAGTAGTGACACAGTAGGAGGAGATTATTACTTGTGGGTAAGAATTGTGGTAGGAGATATAGAAAAAGAAGCATGTTTTGGACCATATACGATAAAAGATCATACAACTTTGGTATCTGTTAGTTGGAATGATGGTTTAGCAGAAGGAGGATTTTTAGGAAATAGTGAAGTACCAAGAGGAAAAATACAAAATATTAATATAATTACATCATTAGAGGGACATAGTGTAGATGATGAAAATACATGGGATGTATCACAAAGTAAAAACGGAATGTATTTAGCATGGTATGAAGTGAATGAAAATGGATATTATGATGTGACAATTGCAGGCAATGGAGGAATTGTTGCAAATAGTATTTCAACCTATTTATTTAAAAATATAGGTTATGGTGTGGAAAATCAAGAAGTAACAATAACAGGGTTAGAATATTTAGATACAGGGTTAGTAACGAATATGGATGCAATGTTTGATAATTGTAAAGCAGAAGATATTAATGTAAGCCAATTTCATACAGAAAAAGTTACATCGATGTCAGGTATGTTTAGTGGATGTAGTAATTTAACAGAATTAGATGTAACGAATTTTAATACAAGTAATGTAACATCAATGTCAAGTATGTTTGATGGATGTAGTAATTTAATAGAATTAGATGTAACGAATTTTAATACAAGTAATGTAACAAGTATGGAAAGCATGTTTAGTGGATGTAGTAGTTTAACAGAATTAAATATAGAAAATTTTGATACAGCAGAAGTAAGGAGTATGAGGTGTATGTTTAATAACTGTGGTATTGAAAATTTAAACTTAATAAATTTTAATACAAGTAATGTAACAAATATGCTACGGTATGTTTTCAGGGTGTCAAGTAAAAGAATTAGATTTGAGAAGTTTTGATACAAGTGAAGTAATAACTATGTATTCAATGTTTTCAAGGTGCCAAGCAATTGAAATAGATGTGAGTAATTTTAATACAAGTAAAGTAACTAATATGGCATTCATGTTTGAAAATTCTAAGGTGACAAATTTAGATTTATCTAACTTTAATACAAGTAATGTAACAAATATGTATAGGATGTTTATGTATTGCAATGCAACAAGCATAGATGTAAGCAATTTCGATACAAGTAAGGTAACAGAGGCATCGTGTATGTTTAGAGAATGTGCAAATTTAATAAAATTGGATTTAAGTAGTTTTACAATGCCGGAAGTAACATCTGTAGACTATATGTTTGCAGGTTCTCAAAAAATACAAGAAATAGATCTCAGCAATTTTGAGGTAAAGGAAGGAGCCAATATAAATCAGATGTTTTACAATTGCCCAAGTTTAGAAAAATTAGATATTAGAAAATTTGATATAACAAAGACAACTGGGTATAATGCTTTTTGGATGAGTAATGTACCAACAACATGTATTATTATTGTAAATCAAAGCATGAAAGATTGGTTTACAGAGAACCTTTCAAGGTATACGAATGTAATAATAGGAAGTTAAAAAAAGTTTCATAAATTTAGGAATAGCATAGGAGGAGAAATATGCCAGATAAAAAGAAAAAAATAATTATAGGAACAAGCATAGCAGGAATCGTGCTATTGCTTGTAATCCTAATCGTTGCAATATCAAATAATAAAAAAACAGAAGGAAATATAGAAACATTAGAAAATGTGGATTTATCAGAACTAATAAATGTAGAAAATATAGAAGATATATCATATGAAACAGAAGAAACAGAAGAAGAAATATCATCGAAATATATTACAGGAAAAGAAACATATGAAGTAAAAGTAAATGTCCAAGCAGGAGAAACAGAAGGAAAGATGATATATGTAAGAGGAAATTATGACAAATTAAACATATACAAAACAGAATATACTTTAAATAAATATGAAGATAAAACAATAAAAGTAGAGAATATTATGCAAGAGTTTGTAATGTTGTGTGAAGGATATATGGAAGTAACAGATGAAGAATATAAAGAAACAGAGCAGTTATATGGAGAGAGTAGTGCAGACTTTGAACTGCCAGTAGAAGAAAGTATATATAATGAAGGAAGATTATACAGTAAAACATATAAGAATGAGGAATGTAAATATGATATAAATTTCTATAGACAAGATGATAAGATTATATGTGAATTTGTAAAAGTATATAACTAATTACTGACCACCTGTACTAGCTTGAAAAAAATTAAAAAAATATATATAATATTAAAAGTATAAAAGACAGTATATATACTGTCTTCTTTTAATAAATAGCAAGAAAAGACTTTCTTATTAATTAAAAAACAGTGTTAAAATTGAGAAAATGAATTATCTTTTATAGGAGGAATTTTAATGTTAAAAAAAGTATTAATAGCAAATAGAGGAGAAATTGCAGTTAGAATCATAAGAGCATGTAGAGAAATGGGAATCAGAACAGTAGCCATTTACTCTGAAGCAGACAAAAACGCATTACATGTACAATTAGCAGATGAAGCAATATGTGTAGGACCTGCACCATCTAATAAAAGTTACTTAAATGTAAAAGCAATATTAGAAGCTGCATGTTTAACAGGAGCAGACAGTATCCATCCAGGATTTGGTTTTCTATCTGAAAACTCACATTTTGCAAAAATTTGTGAAGAAACAGGTCTTAAATTTATTGGACCAGACTATAAATTAATAGAATTACTAGGAAATAAATCAAAAGCAAAAGAAACCATGAAAAGAGCAGGAGTTCCAGTCGTACCAGGTTCAGATGGGCTAATTTATTCAAAAGAACAAGCAGTTAATTTAGCAGAACAAATCCAATACCCTGTTATGTTAAAAGCATCAGCAGGTGGTGGAGGAAGAGGTATAAGAATAGCATATAATAAAGAAGAATTAGAAAAAGAATATGATATTGTAAAACAAGAAGCAAAAGTATCTTTTAATGATGACAGCTTATACCTAGAAAAATTTGTAGAAAAACCAAGACATGTAGAAATACAAATACTTGCAGACGAGCATGGAAATTGTATTCACTTAGGAGAAAGAGACTGTTCTGTACAAAGAAGAAATCAAAAAGTATTAGAAGAAACACCAAGTGGTATATTAAGTGAAAAAACAAGAAAGAAAATGGGAGAAGTAGCAGTAAAAGCAGTAAAAGAAATAGGATATTCAAATGCAGGAACAATCGAATTTTTAGTAGATAAAAATCAAGATTTCTATTTTATGGAAATGAACACAAGAGTACAAGTAGAGCATCCTGTAACAGAAATGGTAACAGGAGTAGATATTATAAAAGAGCAAATAAAAATTGCTAGTGGTGAAGTATTAACATATAAGCAAGAAGATATCAAATTTGAGGGACATTCTATGGAAGTAAGAATTAATGCAGAAAACCCAGACAAAAACTTTATGCCATGTCCAGGAACAATAACAGGATTACATGTACCAGGAGGTAACGGAATAAGAGTAGATACAGCAATTTATAGTGGATATACTGTCCCACCTACATATGATTCTATGCTTGCTAAATTAATTGTTCATGGAAAAAACAGAGAAGAATCAATTGCAAAAATGAAAAGTGCAGTAGCAGAATTTGTTGTAGAAGGTATTACAACAAATATAGACTTTTTATTAAAAATACTAGAAAATGAAAACTTTAAAGCAGATAATTATGATACATCTTTTATTAAGAAAGAATTTAATATATAATAGCATAGATATTAAAGGAGGGAAATACCTTGATAATAGATAAAGTAAAAAAGGTAAATCAAAAAGAAGAAAAAAGAGTAAAAAATGAAAAAGCTTCTGACATGATGATTGGAAAATGGGTAAAATGTGATAATTGCAAAGAAATTATCTATAAAGAATATTTTCATCAAAATTTAAGTGTATGCCCAAACTGTGGAAAACATTTTAGACTATCATCAAGAAGAAGAATAAAACAAATTGCAGATGAAGGTACATTTAAAGAAATAGGGAAAGAGATTACAACAAAAGATCCATTACAATTTAAAGGATATATGAAAAAAGTAGAAACATTAAAAGAAAAAACAAAAATAGAAGAAGCAGTAAAATGTGGTATATGTGAAATAGAAGGAGAAAAATCAGTACTTGCTGTTATGGATGGCAACTTTTTAATGGGAAGTATGGGATCAGCAGTAGGAGAAAGAATCACATTAGCAATTGAAACAGCAGCTAAAAAGAAATTACCATTAGTAATATTTTGTGTATCAGGTGGTGCTAGAATGCAAGAGGGAATGATATCTCTTATGCAAATGGCTAAAACATCAAGTGCACTTACAAAACTGGACAAAGCTGGACAATTATATATATCTGTGCTAACAGACCCAACAACAGGAGGAGTAACAGCAAGTTTTGCAAGTTTAGGAGACATTATTTTAGCAGAACCAAATGCACTAATTGGTTTTGCAGGACCAAGAGTTATTGAACAAACAATTAACCAAAAATTGCCAGAAGGATTCCAACGTTCAGAATTTTTATTAGAACATGGATTTATTGACAAAATAGTAGAAAGAAAAGACATGAAATCAACAATCGCAAAACTAATAAGACTACATAAATTAAATTAATAGAGTATACAAATATAAGTAATCACCAAATTATAAGGGGAGGGGACATACCTTAGCCCAAGAGGAAGTAACCAAGAGATAAGGTGTGTCCCCTGACATTAAAAATAAAGGAGGAAAAGTCATGGCAAAAATAAAAGCATGGGACAGAGTAATATTAGCAAGAAAAACAGACAGGCCAAAATCCCTAGACTACATCAACAAAATATTTGACGACTTCATAGAACTACATGGAGACAGAAACTTTGGAGACGACAAAGCAATCATTGGAGGAATTGCAACATTCGAAGGAATACCAGTCACAGTAATAGGAGAACAAAAAGGAAAAAAAGCAAAAGAAAACATGGAAAGAAATTTTGGTATGCCAAACCCAGAAGGATACAGAAAAGCATTAAGACTAATGAAACAAGCAGAAAAATTCAACAGACCAATCATCACATTTATTGACACACCCGGTGCATATCCTGGAATGGGAGCAGAAGAAAGAGGACAAGGAGAAGCAATTGCCAAAAATCTATTTGAAATGTCAAAACTAGAAGTTCCAATCATCTGTATAGTTATTGGAGAAGGTTCTAGTGGAGGAGCATTAGCAATTGCTATTGGAGACAAAATTGTCATGTTAGAAAATGCTGTATACTCCATATTATCTCCAGAAGGCTTTGCTAGCATATTATATAAAGACTCTAGTAAAGCAAAAGAAGCAGCAGAAGATATGAAAGCAACAGCTAAAGACTTGAAAGATTTTGGAATTATTGATAAAATCATAAAGGAACCAGAAGGTGGAGCTGGAGAAGATATAGAAATGGTTATAAAAGAATTAAAATCATATATCAAAAAAAGTTTAAAAGAACTAAATACATTAACTAAAAAAGAATTAGTAGAAAATAGATATGAAAAATTTAGAACAATGTGTTAATTATAATATAATAAAATTATAAAAAATAACATAGTATTAAAAATAAACAAGGAGGAATTTAAAATGTTATTAGAAGGTAAAAAAGTAGTAATTATGGGAGTAAGAAACAAATGGAGTATCGCATGGGGAGCAGCACAATCAGCATATGAACAAGGAGCAGAAGTAATATGTACTTGCTCAGGAGATAGTTTAGAAAAAGTAAAAGAATTAGTAAAAGACATGAAAAATGTTAGTGTTTATGAATGTAATGATGTAAGTAAAGATGAAGATATTGACAAATGCTTAGAAGAAATAAAAAAAGACCATGGAAAAATAGATGGATTACTACATGCAATTGCACATGCTAATACAGAAGATTTAAGAAATGATTTTATATTAACATCAAGAGATGGTTATGCACATGCACAAGATGTCAGTAGCTACTCATTAGTAGCAATTGTTAGAATGGCAAGAGAAAAAGAAATGTTAAATGAAGGAGCAAGTATTGTAGCATATACATATTATGGTTCAGAAAAAGCAATTGAAGGATATAATGTAATGGGAGTTGCAAAAGCAGCATTAGAAGCAAGTATCAGATATTTAGCAAGAGATTTAGGAAAAGATGGATACAGAATTAATGGAATTTCAGCAGGACCAATTAAAACACTATCAGCAAAAGGAATCAAAGACTTTGGTTCAATACTAGATATAGTTGAAGAAAGAGCACCATTACATAAAAATGTTACAATTAATCAAGTAGGAGATTCTACAGCATTTCTATTTAGTAATATGTCAAGTGCTATTACAGGAGAAATTATTCATGTAGATAATGGATTTTCAACAGTTGGTGTATAAACAAATTTGATTGGAGATAATAATATGAATAAAAAGATAAATAGTTATATTGTATTAATTGCATGTATATTAATAATATTACCATTTTATGGTTTAAATAGCATATCTAATACATATATTAATATGTTAGTTCGTTATGCACCAGCAATTATTGGATGTTTACTTTTTCTATATTGTTATAAATTATACAATCACAAACAGAAGAGATTAGTAAAAATAACTATAATTGTTGCTATTATAAATATGATATCCTTTTTCTTATCACTATATATTGATGATATTGGTTATTTTGATTTTAACATAACAACTATTATAATTTGTATAACTTTTTATATTTCATTTTTTGTACAAAGAATTTTAGCTATAATTTCATGCATTAAGATTATGAAAAATAAAGAAAATTAGATACAAAAATTATAAAATAGCTTGCAAAATACAAAAAACATGATATAATATAAAACATAATAAGAGAAAAACAAGGGTTAGGACACGGTAAATTGTATAATATCTTAAAGAGAACCAAAGGTAGCTGTGAATTTGGTAAGTAAACACAATTTGTTATCCCCTAACAGGTTGCTAAACTGAAATAAAAGTAAGTATAGCCGTAAATCTGCGTTAAAGATAAATGAGAGAACTAATAAAAAACAAATTAGTTAAAATAGGTGGTACCACGGAAAGTAAAACTATTTCGCCCTAATATGCAATAATGCATGTTAGGGCTTTTTGTTAAAAAATAAAAGGAGGTAGATATCATGAGAGAACTTAAAATTAAAGGAGTTTATAAACATTTTAAAGGAGATTACTACATTGTAGAAGATGTCGCCATACATAGTGAAACAAAGGAAAAATATGTTGTTTATAGAGGTCTATATGGAAATACTGAACTATATATAAGACCATATGATATGTTTCTATCTGAAGTTGACCACGAAAAATATCCAAATGTAGAACAAAAATACAGATTTGAATTACAAGAAATAAAAAGTGTAAAAGAGTAAAAAGGAGGAAATTGTATGTATAAAAAAGTAGAATTAAAAAATGGTTTTGTAGGAATGGAAAATGATGTTTCTGAAATGTGGAAGAAAAAAGACATCATAAAGAAAAGTTTAGATAGTAATCAAGGAAAACGATATTTTACATTTTATGATGGACCTCCAACAGCAAATGGAAAACCACATGTAGGACATATTGAAACAAGAGTTATAAAAGACATTATACCTAGATACAAAGTAATGAAAGGATATAGAGTTATAAGAAAAGCTGGTTGGGATACACATGGACTACCAGTTGAATTAGAGATTGAAAAGAAATTAGGAATTTCAGGAAAACAACAAATAGAAGAATATGGTGTTGAAAAATTTGTAAAAGAATGCAAAAAAAGTGTTTTTGAATATGTTCATCTATGGGAAGAAATGACAAATAAAGTTGGATTCTGGGTAGATATGGATGATCCATATGTTACATATCATAATGAATATATTGAATCTGTTTGGTGGGCATTAAAACAAATGTGGGAAAAAGAATTACTTTATGAAGGACATAAAGTTATGCCATATTGTCCAAGATGTGGAACAGCATTATCATCACACGAGGTAGCACAAGGATACAAAGATGTAAAAGATTTAACATGTGTTGCAAAATTTAAAGTAGTCGATGGACAAAAATTTGACAAAGATACATATATATTAGCATGGACAACAACACCATGGACATTACCATCAAATCTAGCACTTTGTATTAATAAATCATATGAATATGTACAAGTAAAAGCAAATATTGGAACAGATGATGAACCAGTATACGAAAATTACATTTTAGCAAAAGATTTATTAGATACAGTATTAAAAGAAACACCATATGATGTTGTTGAAACATTTAAAGGAGAAGAACTATTAGGAACAAAATATGAAAGACTAATGCCATTTGGAAAAGTAGAAGGAAAAGCTTTTGAAGTAATTCATGGAGATTATGTAACATTAACAGATGGTACAGGTATAGTTCACATTGCACCTGCTTATGGTGAAGATGATAGTTTAGTTTCAAAACAAAATGGTATTACATTTATAAATTTAGTAGATAAAGAAGGAAAATTTGTAAAAGAAGTAGAACCATGGGCTGGGAGATTTGTAAGAGATTGTAATGAAGATATTTGCAAATGGTTAAAACAAGAAAATAAATTATTTAGCAAAGAAAAACACATGCACTCATACCCACATTGTTGGAGATGTGATACACCACTTTTATATTACCCAAAAGAAAGCTGGTTTGTTGCTATGAGTAAACTAAGAGATGAATTAGTAGAAAATAACAGCAAAGTAAACTGGTATCCAGAAACAATTAAAACAGGTAGATTTGGAAAATTCTTAGAAAATGTTATTGACTGGGGAATCTCAAGAGATAGATATTGGGGAACACCACTACCAATCTGGACTTGTGAAGATGAAAATTGTGGACATCAAGAATGTATAGGTTCAATTCAAGAATTAAAAGAAAAAGGAATTGATGTACCAGAAGATATAGAATTACATAAACCATATATAGACAATGTATATTTAAAATGTCCAAAATGTGGAAAGAAAATGCATAGAACAAAAGAAGTAATTGACTGTTGGTTTGACTCAGGTTCAATGCCTTTTGCACAATGGCATTATCCATTTGAAAGTAAAGAAATGTTTGACAACAATTTCCCAGCACAATTTATATCAGAAGCAGTTGACCAAACAAGAGGATGGTTCTATACATTAACAGCAGTAGGAACAGCATTATTTAATCGAACACCATTTGAAAATTGTGTAGTATTAGGACATGTTTTAGATGAAAAAGGACAAAAAATGTCAAAATCAAAAGGTAATGGTGTAGACCCAATGGAATTATTAAACACAGTAGGAGCAGATGCAACTAGATGGCATTTTTATACTTGTAGTGCACCATGGTTACCAACAAGATTAGGATTAGATAATGTAAAAGAAACTCAAAGAGGATTTTTAAGTACATTATGGAATGTATATTCTTTCTATGTATTATATGCAGAAATAGACCAATTTAATCCATTAAAATATAAAGACTTCAAAGTAACAAACATTATGGACAAATGGATTATTTCAAAACTAAACACACTAATAAAAGATGTAGACAACAAATTAAATAATTATGATATCACAGGAGCAGCATTAGAAATAGAAGAATTTACAGACAGTCTATCAAATTGGTATGTTAGAAGAAATAGAGAAAGATTTTGGAGTCAAGAATTAACAGATGACAAAGTAGGAGCATATGTAACACTATATAAAGTATTAGTAGAACTATGTAAAATATCAGCACCATTTGTACCATTTATGACAGAAGAAATTTACCAAAACTTAGTACTAAATTTAGATAAAACAGCACCTGAAAGTATACATTTATGTTCATGGCCAGAAGTAGATGAAAAGGTAATTGATGAAGAATTAGAAAAAGAAATGGATTTAGCATATAAAATTGTTAAATTAGGAAGAAGTGCAAGAAATTCTGTAAATATCAAAAACAGACAACCATTATCAGAAATGTTAATATCAGTTGGTACAATTCCAGAATATTATGCAGACATTGTAAAAGAAGAATTAAATGTAAAAAAAGTAAAATTGGGAGCAGAAATGTCTGAATATGTAAACTTTGAAATAAAACCAAATTTACCAATATTAGGGAAAGAATATGGTAGACTAATTCCAAGAATTAAAGAAGAAATTTCAAAGAAAAATCAAATGGATTTAGCAAACACTGTAAAAAATGGTGGAACAGAATATATTGAAATAGATGAAACACAAATTGGACTAAATTCAGAAAATCTATTAGTAACAATGCAAGGTAAAGATGGATTTGCATTTAGTGGAGAAGGAGAAATAGGTGTAGTATTAGATACAACTATAACACCAGAACTAGCAGAAGAAGGAACATTAAGAGAAGTATTATCAAAAGTACAAAACATGAGAAAAGATAGTGGGTTTGAAGTATTAGACAGAATTAATTTATATGTAGCAGGAAACGAAAAAGTAGAAGCTGTTATCAAAAAATACGAAGACACTATCAAACATGATACATTAGCAGACAATATTTTCTACAACAAAGAAAGAAAAGAATATATAGATACAAACATCAATGGAGAAAACCTAAAAATTGATGTGGAACGTTAAGGATGTGCCAAATCGTTTCATAATGAAACAAAATGGAATCAGTAAAATATTACTAAAAAATAGAAGAATTTTATAAAAATAAGATTTTAGAACTAGAAATTATCTATATATCAAATAGAAATTTTCTAGTTTTTTCAAATGTATCATCAAAAAGTAAGAATTGACAAGTCGACATAAACGATATATAATTTTGTATCATAATAAGAAGGGGGAACAGTATGGCTTATTCGCAAGAAATAAAATTGATAGCTTTAAAAAAAATAAAAAATAATGAAAAAATAAAGGATATAGCACAAGAAATGAAAATTTCTCAAGCAACATTATATAATTGGAAAACAAAAATGGATCAAGCTGAAAAAACAGAAGAAGTAAAAGAATTAGCAGAAGAAATTTCAAAACAGTCAAATTTGCAATCCCAAATGTCAAAAGATAAAATTTCTAGAATACAAGAGGATAAAATTAAAAAAAGAAAAATAGGACTAAAGCATGAAAATAAAGCAAGAAGATATACAGAGAATGAAAAAGAGACTTCTAAAAGAATAAAAGATTGCATAAAAGCTAGGAGATTTTATGAAGCTAAAAAATTAGGAGAAACATATTTGGAAAATGAAGTTATTCAATCACAAATGGTAACAATAGCAATACAAGAAGGAGATTTTACTAGAGCAA
>CAYVCM010000034.1:0-3446 GCA_964449925.1 uncultured Clostridium sp. | reverse complement strand
CAAAGAAAATAGGAGAAAAATTTCCAAATAATGAGGCAATTCAATCACAAATGGTAACAATAGCAATACAAGAAGAAGATTTTGCTAAAGCAAAGAAAATAGGAGAAAAATTTCCAAATAATGAGGCAATTCAATCACAAATGGTGACAATAGCAATACAAGAAGGAGATTTTGAAAAAGTACAAAGAATACAGAGAGAATTTGCTAATAATGAAGCAAAAAGCATAAATAGAATCACAACTAATAGCATAATAGATAGTGGTAAAAAAAGTAGAAAATTGCTTAATCGTCTAAAGACTCAGCTTTACTATGACAAAATAGATGATGAAATATTAGATGAAATAGAAACAAGTGAAGAACTAAGTGAATTTGAAAAAATAGTTTCTAGTCTTGCTGTATGTGAGAAAAGAAAGATGAAACAAAAGGCAAAAGAAATTTCAAAAAAATTTACTACAAATAGTAAAAAAGAAAAAAGTGCTATCAATAACATTGTTGCTAGAATTCAATCTAAGAAACCTCAAATATTTGATTTTATGAAATATGATTCCATATTATATTGGTCATTTGATGAAGAATTAAGAGAAAGATATGAAGAAGAAAAGAAAGTTAATAGGAACAAAGAAGAAAAACAACTGGTAATAAGTAAAAAAGGTTATAAAAAAGATGAAAAGCCACAGATAACAGATAAAAAAGAAGAAACCAGAAAGCTAAAAGAAAATAAAGGAGAACGGTAAAATAAATACAAATATGAGCTTTAGAAAAAGCTTAATTGTAGCACAGAAGCCAAAATTAAAAGAAACACATGGACAGAATTCAGAAGAGAATAAATCAAATAAAAGTCAAGAAGATAATAGAAAAAATCAGACAAGAAGAAAGATTGATTACATACAAAAATTTGTAAAAGAACAAAGAAAAAATGTATATGTTAATATGCAATCTCATGATTTATCAACACAAACAGATGCTATAAAGAAATGGGATAGAATTGAAATCTTATTGGAAAAAATATCAGAAAATGCTGAAGATACTGGTTATATAGAGACTTTATATGGCCGTATTGTAGAATTAAACAATAAGCAAAAAGGATTAGATAGATAATTTTAGGGATGTGTCAAATTTTACGACAAAAGTTCTCGATTTGTCATAAAAAGTATTGTAAAAGAAATAACAAAATATTATAATATATAAGAATAAATTATAAAATAACAAGGTATATCCAAATCGTTTCATTTTGAAGCGATTTGGCATGTTCCCAATGTTTCATAGGAGGAAAAAATGGGATTAAAACTTGAAAGTGTTTCTAAGACATTTGTTGGTAAAAAAGTAGTAGATAATATTTCTTTTGAGGTTGATAAACCAGGTGTTTTTGGATTACTTGGAACAAATGGTGCTGGTAAAACTACAACTATTAGAATGTTATTAGGAATTATAAAAAAGGATACAGGTGAAATTACTTGGAATGGTAAACAAGTAGAAAGAAAAAGTGTCAATTTTGGATATTTACCAGAAGAAAGAGGTGTTTATCCAAAAACAAAAATATATGACCAATTAATGTATTTTGCCAAGCTAAAAGGTATGAAAAAAAGAGATGCAGATGAATCAATAAAAAAGTGGGCGAAAATATTAAAAGTAGAAGAATACATACCAATGGTTGCTGAAAGATTATCAAAAGGGAATCAACAAAAAATTCAGTTTATGACAGCAATTATCCATAATCCTGAACTAGTAGTATTAGATGAACCTTTTAGTGGGTTAGACCCTGTTAATACTGAAATTTTAAGAAATGTTATTATGGATCTTGTAAAAGAGGGAAAATATATTATTATGTCTAGCCATCAAATGATTTCTATTGAAGAATTTTGCACAGATATCTTAATATTAAATAAAGGCAAAACAATTTTACAAGGTAATCTAAAAAAAATCAAAGAAAGCTATATAGCAAATAGATTAGAATTATCAGTAAATCAAAATATAGATGAATATGTAAAATCATTAAATATGGATATAGAATTTTCTAAAAATAATGACTATTCTATAAAAATAGATTCTGAGGATAAAGCAAATCAATTATTGCAAAAGCTGGTTACCAATCATATTGAGATTAATAAATTTGAAATCCAGAAACCAACATTAAATGATATCTTTATTGAACAAGTAGAAAAGTTTGGAGAATAATTAATACCGATAAAGAAAGGAATAGAGAAAATGAAAAATTTAGGAACAGTAATTGTATTCTCAATTAAAGATATGCTTAGTAGAAAATCTTTTATTATATCTACATTAATTATTTTAATATTAATTGTAATAGGATTTAATGTACCTAATATAATAAATACAATTACAGGAGATAGTGGTACTTCTAATGATACAAATTTATTAATTGTAGATTATGATAATTTATTTGAAGGAATGTTACCAACTTTAAATAGTATGGAATTGGGATATAATATTGAGGTTGCTAACAATGAAGTATCTTTTGAAGATATAAAAAGTAGAATAGATAATAAAGATATAGATGAAGCAATGATAATAGAAAAACAAGAAGATGGTACATATGTAATGACATATATTGTAGAAAACACAACACAAGTTTCTTCTGTTCCAGAGGAATTGTTAGAAGCTCTAAATACAATATATATGAATTTACAAATGTCAAAATTAGGTCTTACACAAGAACAAATTGCTAGTTTATCTTTAAATTACGAATTTACTATTACACAAACAGACGAGCAAGAAGTAAGTGGAAATTTAATGGTTATTTTGATATTATCTATTTTGCTATTTTATGCTATTTATTTTTGTGCATATCAAGTTTCTAGTTCTATAACAACGGAAAAAACTTCAAAAATTATGGAGACACTAGTAACTTCTACATCACCTAGAACAATTATATTAGGCAAAACGATAGGCATTGGTCTTGTGGGATTAATACAAATATGTTTAATTGTTGCAGTGGCATTGATGTCTGCGAATGCATTTTTGGAACCAGAAATTTTAGATGAAATATTAGATATGTCTATGATGACACCATATTTAGCAATAATGACAGTTGTTTATTTTATTTTAGGATATGCCGCGTATGCTTTGTTATATGCACTAACAGGTTCAACAGTGAGCAAGCCAGAAGAAATACAATCAGCAAACACACCAGTTGCAATACTTACAGTTATTGGATTTTATTTATCATATTTTACTATGATGAATCCAACAAGCGAGTTAAATCAATTTGCAGCAATTTTTCCAATATCATCACCATTTTGCATGCCATTTAGAATTATGATGGGAATTGCATCAAATACAGAAGTTATATTATCTATTGTTGTATTAATAATTACAATATTAGTTATTGCACAAGTAGCTATTAAAATTTATTCAAATGCTATTTTAAATTATGGAACAAGAATGACATTTAAAGATATTGTAAAGGTATATAGAGATAAAAATAA
>CAYVCM010000033.1:0-17073 GCA_964449925.1 uncultured Clostridium sp. | reverse complement strand
TAATGTCAGGGGACACACCTTACCTCTTGGTCACTTCCACTTGGGCTAAGGTATTTCCCCTCCCCTTGTGTTTTACTGATGACCTTTGCTAAAATGTTCTCCTTTTTACTATTCTTAATTTCAGGACACACCTTACCTCTTGGTCACTTCCACTTGGGCTAAGGTATTTCCCCTCCCCTTGTGTTTTACTGATGACCTTTGCTAAAATGTTCTCCTTTTTACTATTCTTAATTTCAGGACACACCTTACCTCTTGGTCACTTCCACTTGGGCTAAGGTATTCCCCCTCCCCTTGTGTTTTACTGATGACCTTTGCTAAAGTTATCTCCTTTTTATTTTATGTCTGCTTTTTCTAGGATTTCAACTACTCTCCATCTTTTATCTTTAGAAAGTGGTCTTGTTTCCATTACTTTTACTTTATCTCCTATTTGACAAGCATTTTCTTCATCATGAGCTTTTAGCTTATATGTTCTTTTTACAGTTTTTCCATATACGCCATGGCTTACATTTGTTTCTACTGTAACTACAACTGTTTTATCCATTTTGTTAGATTTAACAGTTCCTATCATTACTTTACGAAGATTTCTTTCTTCCATTTAGATTTCTCCTTTCTTAGTTAATGTCAGGAAATATGTTTTCCCTTTGGTCATTTTGCTTATATATAAAATATATTTCTCTTTTATTAGTAATAAAATGACCTTTATTTTTATTAACTATTATTATGCCTTTTTGCTTTCAGCTATTTTTCTTTCTGTTAATACTGTGTTTATTTTAGCTATATCTCTTTTTACTTCTTTAATTTTCATTGGATTATCTAATCCATTTGTAGCTAAACTAAATTTTAATTTAAATAATTCTGTTTTTAGTTCACCTAATTCTTTTTCTAGCTCTGGTGAAGACATTTCTCTAATTTTATTTATCTTCATCATGATCACCTACCTTTTCAGTTGTTTCTCTTGCTATAATTTTTGTTTTATTAGGTAGTTTATTCATAGCAAGTCTTAGAGCTTCTCTAGCAACTTCTTCTGGTACGCCAGCAATTTCAAACATAACTCTTCCTGGTTTTACAACTGCTACCCAATATTCAGGAGCACCTTTACCTTTACCCATACGAGTTCCTATTGGTTTTGCTGTAATTGGTTTATCTGGAAATATTTTTATCCAAACCTTTCCACCTCTTTTTATATAACGAGTCATTGCAATACGAGCTGCTTCTATTTGATTACCTGTAATTAATCCAGCAGTAACGGCTTGAATACCAAATTCACCTTCTGTAACTTTATTTCCTCTAGTTGCTTTTCCTCTCATTCTACCTTTTTGCATTTTTCTATATTTTGATCTTTTTGGCATTAATGGCATTATTTGTCTCCTCCTTCCTCTTTCTTTGTAGGAAGAACTTCACCTTTATATATCCATACTTTAACACCGATTTTTCCATAAGTTGTATCTGCTTCTGCAAATCCATAATCAATATCAGCTCTTAAAGTTTGTAATGGAATATTTCCTTCTTTGTAAAATTCAGTTCTTGCCATGTCAGCACCAGCTAATCTTCCAGATACTGCAGTTTTTATTCCTAAAGCACCTGCTTTCATAGATTTTTGCATGCATTGTTTCATAGCTCTTCTGAATGAAATTCTTCTTTCTATTTGACCAGCAATATTTTCTGCTACTAATTGTGCATCTGTGTCAATATTTTTAACTTCTACAATATTTAAGTTAACATCTTTTCCTATTAATTTTGCAAGTTCAGCTTTTATGCTTTCTGCACCTGCTCCACCTTTTCCAATAACAATTCCTGGTTTAGCAGTATATAGGTTTACTTTTACAGCTTTTGCTGTTCTTTCAATTTCTATTTTTGAAATTCCAGCAGAATATAATTTTTTCTTTAAAAATTTACGAATTTTTTGATCTTCTACTAAATAATCCGCAAAATTTCTTGAATCTGCATACCATTTAGAATTCCAATCTTTGATTATACCAACTCTTACTCCTGTTGGATGTACTTTTTGTCCCATAAGATTCCTAGTCCTCCTTTTCCTTTAAAACTATTGTAATGTGACTTGTTCTTTTTCTGATTCTTACTGCTGAACCTTTTGCAGCTGGTCTTATTCTTTTTAATGTAGGACCTTGATTTGCATAAATTTCAGCAACATATAAATTTTCATGTTTCATATCATGATTATTTTCAGCATTTGCAATTGCTGATTTTAATAATTTTTCAATGATTTCTGATGATGCTTTTGGTGTGAATTTTAAGATTGCCAATGCTTCGTCTACATCTTTTCCTCTTATTAAATCTGCAACAATTTTTACTTTTCTTGCAGAAATTCTAGTATATCTAAGAGTTGCTCTAGCTTCATTTTTTACCATTGTTTCTTGCTCTTGCACTTTATTCTACCTCCTTGACTTATTTATTTACTTTAGTTGTTTTTTCTCCTGCATGACCTCTATATGTTCTTGTAGGAGCAAATTCACCTAATTTATGACCAATCATTTCTTCTGTTATATAAATTGGAACATGCTTTCTTCCATCATGTACAGCAATTGTATGACCAACCATTTGTGGATATATTGTTGAAGCTCTTGACCATGTTCTTAAAACTTCTTTAGCTCCTGTTTCATTCATAGCTTCAATTCTTTTTAATAATTTAGGTTGTACAAATGGTTTCTTCTTGCTTGATCTTGACATTCGTTTTTCCTCCTATTCTTAAATATTTTTATTTATAGTTTAAGATTTTTATATGAATTATCTTATTTTCTTCTCTTAACAATAAATTTATCAGATTGTTTCTTTTTATTTCTTGTTTTATATCCAAGTGCTGGTTTACCCCAAGGTGTAAGTGGTCCTGCATGTCCGATTGGTGCTTTACCTTCACCACCACCATGTGGGTGATCTACTGGGTTCATAACAGATCCTCTAACAGTTGGTCTAATACCCATATGTCTTTTTCTACCAGCTTTTCCAATTTTTACATTTTCATGATCGCTGTTTCCAATAACACCGATTGTAGCTCTACATTTTGCTAATATTAATCTCATTTCTCCTGATGGTAATCTTACATGTGCATATTTACCTTCTTTTGCCATTAATTGTGCACTTTGTCCTGCAGCTTTTACTAATTTTCCACCTTGTCCTGGATTTAACTCTATATTATGAATTAATGTACCTACTGGAATACTGCTAATTGGCATACAATTTCCTGGTTTGATATCTGCTGTTTCTCCAGATACTACTTTATCACCATCTTTTAATCCTTGTGGTGCTAAAATATATGCTTTTTCTCCATCTTCATATTGAATTAAAGCAATATTTGCACTTCTGTTTGGATCATATTCGATTCCAATAACAGTTGCTTCTATATTATCTTTTCTTCTTTTGAAATCTACTATTCTATATTTTTGTCTGTTTCCACCACCTTGATGTCTTACTGTTATTCTACCATATGAGTTTCTTCCTGCATGTTTCTTTTTCTTTGCAAGTAATGATTTTTCAGGAGTTTTCTTTGTGATTTCTGAAAAGTCTGAAACTGTCATATTTCTTCTTGATGGTGTGTATGGTTTAAAATGCTTCATTCCCATAATTTTATCTCCTTTCATTTACGGATATTTTTCCTGCTCCGCATAACAGATATTCTTTATTCTCCGGGTTCTTTCCCGATATCTTCACTTTTTTTACTTTCATAACTACTAGTTTGTCTTTCTTTTTCCTCTATTTTCCATTCTGGTTTGTTATATTTTGTTGGATGTAAGAATACAATTTCTTTTGCTAAACTTCTTAACATACCTTTTTGTTCCTCTGTTACAGGGAAACCATTTTCAATTTTTGTTGCCATCATCCTTAATGTGTCAGCTAAAACCTTTGCTTTTAATCTTTCTTGTTTATCCATAATAAAATACCAACCTTATATATATTTCTTATACCAAACTAATCCAAATTAGTATATTTCTAGGCAAATTTTATAATAAATATGTTTATTATACATTAAGAATTTCATTATAAAATTTAACGATACAAAATGCTAATTTTCGTTCGATTTAAGCTCCCATGAATTCGTCAATAGAATCTTTATACTTTCTAGAAACTTTAACTTCTTTTCCACCTTTTGCTAGATATGTTTCATCTTGTGGATTTGTATCAATTGTTACAATTGCTTTTTTCCAGTCAGATGTTTTTCCAACATGGTATCCTACTCTTTTTTTCTTTCCTCTTACAGTCATTGTATTTACACTTAATACTTTTACTTCAAAAAGTTTTTCAACAGCTTTTGCTATTTCAACTTTTGTAGCTTTTTTATTTACTTTAAATGTATATTTTCCTTCTTGTAGTTGGTCATTACTTTTTTCAGTAACAACTGGTGCTATGATAATTTCTTCTGGTATCATTATGCGTACACCTCCTCTAATTTTTTAACAGTGTCTACTGGTAAAATTAGATTTGTATATTTTAATAAATCAAATACATTTATGTTGTTTGCAACGATTGTTTTTACACCTTTGATATTTCTTGATGACATTAAAACATTTTTATTGTTTTCTGGAAGAATTATTAATGTTTTTCCTTCAACTTTCATATCTTCTAATGCTTTTACCATCGTTTTTGTTTTGATTTCTTTTATTTCTAATTTGTCAACAACTGTTAATTCTTTTTCTAAAACTTTAGAACTTAAAACTGATTTAATTGCAAGTCTTTTCTCTTTTTTGTTTACACTATATTTATATGAACGAGGTTTTGGTCCTAAAGCAATACCACCTTTTGTCCATTGTGGAGCTCTAATAGAACCTTGTCTTGCTCTACCTGTTCCTTTTTGTCTCCATGGTTTTCTACCACCACCTGAAACTTCTGCTCTTGTTTTTGTACTTTGTGTACCTTGTCTTTGATTAGCTAAATAGTTTACTAATACACTATGTACAATAGCTTCATTTGGCTCAATACCAAAAACACTATCTGCTAATTCTATATCACTTACTTTTTTACCTTTCATATCTAAAACGTCTACTTTTGGCATTTTTTTTCCTCCTTTCTACTAGTTAGTAGCCTTTACAGCTGATTTTACTTTTAAGATAGCTCCTTTTGCTCCTGGAACACTACCTTTTACTAAGATAACATTTTTATCCATGTCTACTCTAACAACATCTAAGTTTTGTATAGTAATTGTGTTTCTTCCCATATGTCCTGGTAATTTTTTACCTTTAAATACTCTACCTGGTGTTGATGTAGATCCCATTGAACCTGGTCTTCTATGATACATAGAACCATGTCCCATTGGTCCTCTGTGTTGTCCATGTCTTTTGATAACACCTTGGAATCCTTTTCCTTTTGATATTCCTTGAACATCAATTTTTTCTCCTACTTTAAAAACATCTGCTTTTATTTCATCTCCAACCTTAATTCCTTCGATTGAATCTAATCTAAATTCTCTTAGATGTTTTTTATTTGCTAGTTTTGCTTTTTTGAAATGTCCTGCTTCTGGTTTGTTGATATGTTTGTCTTTTACTTCTCCAAACCCTAGTTGAACTGCATTGTACCCATCAGTTTCTACTGTTTTAATTTGTGCTACAACACATGGTCCAGCTTCTATAACTGTTACTGGAATCACATTTCCTTTTTCATCAAAAATTTGTGTCATTCCGATTTTTCTTCCGATTATTCCTTTTTTCATTTTCTTTCCTCCTAACTATTGGCTGGCTTATAAATTATAAACTTTGTCTTGTATTGTTAAGCTTCGTCAGAATATTTTTTCTTGTTTGCTTAGCAATATAATCATGTCCAGCTTGGTTTTGATGCTACATATTTTATTTAATGTAGTTTTTAATATACATTTTTATTAAAGTTTTATTTCTATATCTACACCAGCTGGTAATTCTAATTTCATTAGACTATCAACTGTTTTTTGTGTTGGATATAAGATATCGATAACTCTTTTATGTGTTCTCATTTCAAATTGTTCTCTTGAATCTTTGTATTTATGTGGAGAACGTATAACTGTTACGATTTCTTTGCGTGTTGGTAATGGAATAGGACCTGATACCTTTGCTCCTGTTTTTTTAGCTGTTTCTACTATTTTTTCAGCAGACTGATCTAAAACTACATGGTCATAAGCTTTTAGTCTTATTCTTATTTTTTCACTTGTTGCTATTGTGTTTGCCATTGTAATTTTCCCTCCTTCTTTTTATTAATGTCAGGGGATATACCTTATATTTGGTTGTTTTCATTAAGGATACTATTTTTTTCTCAATGAATAACCTTTATTTAGGTTATCTCCTATTTTTGTAGCTTTTGCTACGAAATTACCGTGGCAAGTTAAAACGCACTCTGGTGTTTCGAATATTACCTATAAAAAAACCCAAAATATGCATGATGATTTTGGGATAAGTGCTTAAAATTTAAAAACTTACCGCCTGGTCTTTGCCATGACATACTCCACTGAAGTTCCCTCCATCCTTGATTTTTGTAAGGATGTAGCCACATTCAGTTTCATCGCTCATTTCATGCTCATCTATTATACAATGATTACCAGTAGATGTCAACCAATTTTTTAAATTTTTTTGTTTTTTTGCATTACTTTTTTTGCACTAAATTATTATTTTTCAACTTTTTGTTTTTAAATATCTATATATCACATTTTCTATATGAGCTAAACTCTCATAATTAGTAATAAACTTACCATCATGTCTATGTCTTATACTGCTTCGAAGAATTCGTAATTCTCTATTAAATTCTCTTTTATAAATTTCTGCTAACTTATTTTTACTTAAACCTTGTTTCCACTTTTTTATTATTTCATAATCATTCACTCTAACACCTCTAAAAGTATTATGAGCAAGATTTTATAAAATATAATACTTAAATTAACTAACATAAAGTAGAAAAAAATCGGCTTCTATCTTAACCCTATATAAAATTTTTTCGTATATAACAAGGTTAGTCATAATTTCAAGTTTCACACAAATTAAAAACAGCCTTAAATATTAAAATTATTTCTTTAATATTTAAGGTCTGTCCCTTTTGTTCAATTTTTGAACGATTTGGCATGTCCCTAATGTACTAAATTTCCATTATAATTGGGATAATCATTGGGTTTCTTTTAGTTTTCATAAAGATATAGTCTCTTAAATTTTCTCTTGTAGCAGATTTAATTGTTCCCCAATCACGAATTCCTCTTTCTTCACATTTTTTTATTTCATGTCTTACAACAGATTTTACATCATCCATTAAGTTTTCAGATTCTCTTACATAAACAAATCCTCTTGAAATAACATCTGGTCCTGCTACAACTTCCCCTGTTGAAGAATCCATTGTTAAAACAATAATAATTAGTCCATCTTGTGATAAATGTTGTCTATCTCTTAAAACTATATTTCCTACATCTCCTACACCTAGCCCATCTACAAGAATTCTACCACATGGTACAGTTGATGTGAATTCTGCTTTGTCTTCATTAATTTCTAATACACGACCATTTGCCATCATAATTATATGGTCTTTATCAAATCCCATACTTTGTGCTGTTTCACTATGTGCAATTAATTGTCTGTATTCACCATGTACAGGTATAAAGTATTTTGGTTTTGCTAATGCAATAATTAATTTTTGCTCTTCTTGGCAAGCATGTCCTGAAACATGTACTGCTTCTAATGAGCTATATACTACTTCTGCTCCTATTTGCATTAAGTCATCAATAACCTTTGATACAAATTTTTCATTTCCTGGGATTGGTGTTGCAGATATTATAACTAAGTCATTTGGTGTAATTTTTACTTTTCTATGATCTCCTGCTGCCATTCTTGTTAATGCTGACATAGGTTCACCTTGACTTCCTGTTGTAATGATTACAATTTGTTCATCTGTATAACTGTTTATCATGTCAATATCTATAAATAGATTGTCTGGGCAATCAATATAGCCTAATTCTCTTGCTGTTTCAATCATGTTAATCATACTTCTACCACATACTGCTATTTTTCGATTATATTTTACTGCAGCATTTACTATTTGTTGCACTCTATGAACATTTGATGCAAATGTTGCTACAACAATTCTTTTGGTACAATGCAAGAATAATTTGTCAAACACTTCTCCAACAGAGCTTTCTGACATTGTAAATCCTTTTCTTTCTGAATTTGTACTATCTGACATTAAAGCTAAAATTCCTTGATTTCCTAATTCTGCGATTCTTCCAAAATCCATAATTTTTCCATCAATTGGTGTATAATCTACTTTAAAGTCACCTGTATGCAAAACTGTTCCTACTGGTGTTGTAATTGCTAACATAACAGAATCTGGAATACTATGTGAACTTCTGATAAATTCTACTTTAAAGTTTTTTCCTAGAGTTACTGTTTCTCCTTGTATAACTTCATGTAAGTCTGTGCTTCTAAGCAATTTATGTTCTTCTAATTTATTTCTAATTAAACCTGCTGTTAATTTTGTTGCATAAACTGGAATATTTATTTGTTTTAATAAATATGGTACTGCACCAATGTGATCTTCATGTCCGTGTGTAATAATTAACCCTTTAATTTTATCAACATTTTTCTCTAAATAAGAAACATCTGGTATTACTAAATCTACTCCTAACATGTCATCATCTGGAAAAGATAATCCACAATCCACAATTATAATCTCATTTTCATATTCAAAAACTGTAATATTTTTTCCAATTTCATGTAATCCACCTAATGGAATAATTTTCAATTTTGCTTTTTTAAAAATACTTTCTGGTTCTTTTTTTCTTCTACGATTTGTTCTAACTTTTTTTACTTCTTCTTTTGGATTTTCTGCAATATGAGTTTTCTCTTTATTAGAATTTTCTGTCATATATTTTATTTCTTTACTTTTATTGCTATTTATAGTTTTTCTTTCTTTTGCAGTTTTTCCTTCTGCACTTTTTGAAACCTTTTTTCTCGTATATGGTCTTTTTTTATTTCCTCCTTCTTGATTATTTTTCATATTGCTTTTTTCTCTTTTCTCATTGTTTTTTAAGTTTTCTTCTGTCATACAATTTCTCATTCCTTTCTTTTATTTTATGTTTCCTCAATTTTACTAAACTTATACATTTTGTTTTTTATTTGGATTTTTTTCATTTATTAGAGAAATAGGAAACACTATGAAACTTTTTCGTTTCTTAGGTTCAAAATGAAAATAAATATTTATTTTCAAACGAAAAATTGCTTTTTCCTTTTAAGAACAAATTTATGAATATAAATATAAGTTATATACATTTAAACTGTATACTTAAAAAATATAAAATTACTTTTTAAATTAGTGACTCTCAACTAAAATTTTTATAGGATAAGAATTGTTATAAATTATGTAATTATTATTTAAAATATTTCTCTTTTATAATATTTTTTTATATATTGCATAGTTATATTATATCTATACAAACATACCAATATGAATGCAGGTAAGTTTCTACATAATTATAAGACATTTCTTTCTTCTTATTATTTTTCTTTTGTACACACCGTTCAATATATATTTTCTCTTAATATATATTCTCTTTTTTCATAAATTTGCTTTTTTAATTTCTTTCCGAACACTTTCTCTTTTTATTTTTTCATTTTTTAGTCTATTTTAACAAAGTGCTTATTTAATAAAATCTCTTTCTTTAGCTTACTCTTAAGCTAACAACTTATTCTATTTTACTATAAGATTGAGAAAAAGTCAAATTTTAGTTTTGGTAAAATTTGACTTTAAGATAATTGTTATTGTTTAAATCTGTTTCCTCAGTGGAAGGTATTTAATTATTTCATTACGAATGTGATTGAAGGAATGTTAGAATTTTTTACTATCTATATATGTATATTGCATCCAAATAAAATCTTTTAGAATTATTTCGTATCATTATTTTTGTTTTTAATGAACTATCTGGTGCTTCTAAAAGTTTTCCTCCTGAAGCATCAGTATATTTACAATACTCTTCGGCAGTTCCATCATTATACCAATTAACAGAACCTAATTTTGATAATGTTTCTGAATCATCTTCATTTATTTTGTATGTCCAATGTGATACTACACCACTATTTTCATCTGCAAATGTTGCATAATCCATTCCACTTCCCAAAAATGTTATTGTTATATAATCACCTGCTGTTTCATTGTATTTTGCTGTTCCATTTGTAAAGTTCTCGTTTTCTTCATCTATCCATGTCCCTGTGTAAATAATTCCTACAAAATCTTCTTCATATGTTACTACATCACCTTGAATAACATTTATTATTTTATAATATATTTCTCCATCTATATTAATTTTACAATAAAAAGTTTCGTCTCCCTGCATAAAATCTGTTAATGTATAACTAAAAGTAGCATCACTTATGTCTCCTATGATTTCTAGATTTCCACTTTTTCCTGATACACTTCCACTTGTTACATATTCTCCATCTTGACTAGCAGAAATCCCTTCTATTGTGTAACTTGTAAATCCCGGTTTTGCTACTGCAATATCCCCTTCTGTAATAATTTTATTAAAATTCACTTCATCTAAACTACTTGTTATTGTATAACTTGCTTCTGTTAATCCATCTGAAAATGAGATCTCTTTACTTCCTATTACTACATACCCTGTTTCTTCTATTTGGGTTCTTTCTTCTGCTGTAATTAATTCTTCATCTTCTAAGTCATCCAATAATTCTTCTAATGTTTGTGTTGTGTCTTCTCCTATATAATCATCTGTTTGTTTTTCTGTTTTCCATAAATTTTTTCTTTCTTCTACTGTTGCTGCTCTTGTCTCTACTTCTGCATCACTTGCTCTTGTTATTATTCCATTTTCTCCTGTTAGTGTATTAATTGTCACTGCCGCTAATATTAACAATACTATTATTGTTATTACTAATGCTATTAAGGTAATACCTTTTTCTTTTTTTATCATTTTTTGTACCTCTTTACTTTTTATTTTCTTTAGTTTTTCCATTTTTATTGTATTTATTTCTTTATCTTAATATTATATATTCTTTTTATAAATACTATAAGAATTAATATTAAAAATATAATAGCAATAAAATTTAATAAAGTCAATTGTTAAATAAGAAAATAAAATGTAAAATGTTATTGTTTAGGATTAATATGATAAAGTTATATTATTTCAAAAATTTTTCTTTTGTTAATTCTATTTACTTGTCGTAAATTTTTAATTCCTTTATTTTTACTAAAAAAATACCTTTCTTCATATTTACTTATATATCCTTACTGCATCTATATAGAAGTTAGGATATATACTTGTTACCGCTGAAACTGGATACTGTGTTATTTGCATCTCATGTGTTCCATAATCTAAATTTGCAAACTTACCCATAGTTATGTCCGCATTAAATGTTTCATATTCTAATCCTTCTCCTGTCTGTATATAATAATATGTGCTATTGTCTCCTATTATTTGAAGATATCCTGTCTCTCCTATTCTTGATATCACTTCACATCCACTTCCTGTATATGTAAAATTTATTCTAGCTGCATATTCACTTGTATCTGTTTTCTTTGCTTTTCCGTTTGTATAATTTTCATTGTAATCATCTACCCATACTGCTCTACCATCATAATATACTATCCCCTCAAAATCTTCTTCATATGTTATTACATCACCTTGAATAACATTTATTACTTTATAATACTCTTCTCCATCTATATTAATTTTACAATAAAAAGTTTCGTCTCCTTGCATAAAATCTGTTAATGTATAACTAAAAGTAGCATCACTTATATCTCCTATTATTTCTAGATTTCCACTTTTTCCTGATACGCTTCCACTTGTTACATATTCTCCATCTTGACTAGCAGATATCCCTTCTATTGTATAACTTGTAAATCCCGGTTTTGCTACTGCAATATCTCCTTCTGTAATGATTTTATTAAAATTCACTTCATCTAAACTACTTGTTATTGTATAACTTACTTCTGTTAATCCATCTGAAAATGAGATATCTTTATTTCCTATTACTACATGTCCTGTTTCTTCTATTTGAGTTCTTTCTTCTGCTGTAATTAATTCTTCCTCTTCTAAATCATCTAATAATTCTTCTAATGTTTGTGATGTGTCTTCTCCTATATAATCATCTGTTTGTTTTTCTGTTTTCCATAAATTTTTTCTTTCTTCTACTGTTGCTGCTCTTGTCTCTACTTCTGCATCACTTGCTCTTGTTATTATTCCATTTTCTCCTGTTAGTGTATTAATTGTCACTGCCGCTAATATTAACAATACTATTATTGTTATTACTAAAGCTATTAATGTAATACCTTTGTTTTGCTCATGAATTTGTCCTTCCATAAACATATTTTTTGGTATTATCGCTTTCTTTTGATTTTCTTTGCTTCCTTGATTATATTTCATCATTTGTTTATTCCTTTCATTTCCTTTTATATCTAAACTTTTTTCATCTTGTTTTACATTCCTGAAGTTTCTAACTCTAAGAAAATCAAAAAAACAGAAATGCTTTAGTATTTCTACCTTATAAGAGATTTCTGTTTTATAAAATTTTTCCTTACTTTTATTTTTTTATTTATAATTTTTTATTTGCTATCTATTGACTTTACTGAGTTTTATTGCTATCATAATTTTAGTTTTACTTCCTAGAGTTAAAAACTCTAGGAAAATTTTTTGGTAATGAAAAAATGTAGATAAAAAATCCCCAATAAAAAATCGCTTTAGACTTTCTTTATCTAAAACGATTTTGTTTTTGAATTGTCTAGATAATTCAAATATTTTATTTTTTTATAATATGTTTTTTTCCTTATATCTACATAATTCAAATTTTTAGTTTCTTATGTTTTTAATCTTATATTTATCTGTATACATAAATAGCATCTATATATACTTTTGTATCTCCATCTTGCTCTTCTACATTTTGCTTCATCTTACTTAAATCTATTTGTACTCTTTTGTTTTTTGTAGTATCATCATTATCAAAATAAATAACATTTCCTATTAAATCACTAAAATTCACATATTTATCAACTGTGTCTGTAAATGATAGTTGATATATATGTATTATACTTCCTAATGAACTATCATCATTTAACTCTCTCCTGATACACTTCCACTTGTTACATATTCTCCATCTTGACTAGCAGATATTCCTTCTATTGTGTAACTTGTAAATCCCGGTTTTGCTACTGCAATATCTCCTTCTGTAATGATTTTATTAAAATTCACTTCATCTAAACTACTTGTTATTGTATAACTTGCTTCTGTTAATCCATCTGAAAATGAGATCTCTTTACTTCCTATTACTACATACCCTGTTTCTTCTATTTGGGTTCTTTCTTCTGCTGTAATTAATTCTTCATCTTCTAAGTCATCCAATAATTCTTCTAATGTTTGTGTTGTGTCTTCTCCTATATAATCATCTGTTTGTTTTTCTGTTTTCCATAAATTTTTTCTTTCTTCTACTGTTGCTGCTCTTGTCTCTACTTCTGCATCACTTGCTCTTGTTATTATTCCATTTTCTCCTGTTAGTGTATTAATTGTCACTGCCGCTAATAATAACAATACAATTATTGTTATTATTAATGCTATTAATGTGATTCCTTTCTGTTGTCTTAGCTTTTCTTTCATTTGTTACTCTCTCCTCTTTTGTTTACTTATCTTATACTAATTATTTTATATTACTTTTTCTTCTCTTGTCAACATCTTTTTAACATTAATATTATATAACTATTTATAAGAAATATACTACAATTTTTCTTTATATAAAATATTGACAAAAATTAATTTTCTGACTATAATAATATTAAATATTATATTAGTCGGAGGTGCGTGATGAAATATTTTAAAAGATTATCAGAAAGTGTAATTAAAAAACAAGAGAAAATGTTTAAAACAATATTAGTAACAGGTGCAAGACAAGTAGGAAAAACAACAATGTTAAAAAATATAAAACCCAATATTAATTATATTACTTTAGATGATATGATTTTGAATCAATCAGCAATAGAGGATCCAGAGTTATTTTTAAAAGCAAATAAACCACCAATTATAATTGATGAAATACAATATGCACCAAATTTATTAAGATATATTAAAATCGCAGTAGATAATAGTGAAAAAAAAGCAATGTACTATTTGACAGGTTCTCAACAATTTAATTTAATGAAAGATATTAGCGAGAGTTTAGCTGGAAGAGTAGGCATTTTAAATTTGCTAGGATTAAGTCTTAGAGAAATAAAAGAAATAGATTTTAATGAGCCATTTATACCAACAGAAGAATACTTAAATAAAAGAAAACAATATGAAAAAGAAATTTCTTATAATGAATTTTGGAATATTATTCATAAAGGTTCAATGCCAGCTTTATATCAAGAAGAGAGTGATGTCGACATGTTTTATGCTATGTATGTAAGCACATATATTGAAAGAGATGTAAGAAGTTTAACACAAGTAGGAGATACACTTAGCTTTTTAAAATTTATGACAACATTAGCAAGCCGAATTGGACAGTTACTAAATTTAAATAGTATAGCAAATGAAGTAGGAATAACAATACCCACAGCACAAAGATGGTTATCTATCTTAGTAGCTTCTAATATAGTATATGTACTTGAGCCATACTATAATAATATTATGAAAAGAGCAGTAAAAACACCAAAAGTATATTTTTTAGATACAGGATTAGCAGCTTATTTAACAAAATGGAAAACTAGCGAAGTATTAGAAGCTGGAACGATGTCTGGAAACTTTTTTGAAAATTATGTAATAGTGGAAATAATTAAAAGTTATTATAATAGTGGAGAATTAAGACCACCTGTATACTTCTACAGAGATAAAGAAAAAAGAGAAATAGATTTAATCATTGAGCAAAATGGTAAATTACATCCGATAGAAATTAAGAAAACAGCAAATCCATCTAAGGATATGATAGAAAATTTTAAAGTATTAGAAACAGTAAAAGAAGTTGGAGAGGGTTCAATTATATGTATGTATGATAAGATAATTAATTTGGATGAAAAAAATAAAGTAATCCCATATAAATATTTATAAATAAAAAATGAGCCCACAAATTGCAAATTAATATTATAGAAATATAAAAAAATAAAAGAAATACTCCCACAAAATTCTAAAACTACTTATTTTAAATAATTTTAGAATTATGATATTTGCAATTCCAAGTGATGTGTGCTAAACTATTATTGTCTTTCATGACAAATTCCTCCTTTTTGATTTTTATTTTCGGTTGGCGAACCAAATTTATTATATCAAAAATGAGGTATTTTTTTACTCATAGCTAGAAGCTTTTTGCCCCCCTGTAAAACAGGTGGTTTTCATTATCCAAAAAATCCTTTTAGATATTTTTAATCTAAAACGATTTTTTATTTTTTAAATTGTCCAGACGTCTGGATCATTTAGTATATTTTACTTCGAATTTTTATCTTTAAGTTTCAATATTTTATTTTCATTTATTCGTTTTTACTGCATCAGTATGTACTAAATAATTTACCTTTGATAATACTCTATTAGTTTCCTTGATTATATTTCATCATTTGTTTATTCCTTTTATTTCATTTTCTTTTATATCTAAGCTTTTTTTAACTTGTTTTACATTCCTGCCTTTTTCATTTGTTTTACAATGTTTTTATTTCCCATACTTTACATAAAAATATCTTAGAAAGAAACATCCTCCTTGCAATATTTTTTTATTGTATCTGATATGGACTGTCTGATGTTCCTGAGCCACCTGATATATTGATATCAGATTCTAGAGAAACTACGGGGCGAACGCCGTAATATTGTAAATTCGTCAAACCATATGAGTAAAATAAAGCCCCACATTGCACTTTTCCGTTCAATACTCCAATCAAACCAAAATATGCATAGCCAGAATATGCACGGGTATATGGAGAGGTCAGACAGTATCTTTGTCCACTAGATGTTTCTGCAAATAACATTTCATATTCTGTGCTGTTCTCTTCTATTCCTTTGACTTCTCCACTTGAATTTTCTGTTAATGTGGTTGGATAATATTGATATTGCGTACTTGTTAATGTTGCACTTTCTCCACTTGCTAGACTTTTCCATGTATTTCCTGAAAAATATCTAAATACACTATAACTGCTTGTTGTAGTAGCTTCATTATATGTTATATTGTTTCCATTATGCGTATAAGTAACCCTGTTTCCATATTCGTATATAGTACCTGCTCCATATACACTTCCATCGCCTGTATTACTTGGATCATACCCAGTAATGCTATTAATATCATCTACATTGATACTTCTTGCTCCACTTGCACCTGTTCCTGTTCCATAAATAGCGCATATATTATTTAATTCCTCTACACCATATTGGTATCCTGTTTGTCCTCGTAACCAAAAGTATCCATTACTTGTACTTGTCGTTTGTACAATTTTTTCTGATATCAATAAGATTTCGTCTGTGTCTTCATCTAATCCTAATACTCTCCATCCATTTGTATATGTCGATGTGTCAAAAGTTTGATCTGCATATCCATTTCCTTGTGTCATTGTTCCATCTTCGCCTGAACCAGAATTATATGTTCCTTGTGGTGATGTATATGTTACACTACTTGGCTGATAATTTACATAGTCTCCTATCTTTAATTCTGTTGTTCCGTCTGTTATTACAGTTTCTCCTGCACTATTGGTTGTTTTTGCCCATTTTCCTGGTTGTTTTACACTTCCATCTCCTGTGATTTTGACATCATATCCATCCACATTGACTGTTGCTGGCAAACTACCAATTTTATTTGTGTCTGATATTGCACTATCATTGTATGTTAATCCATCAATTTTAGCCAGTTCCTCATTTAAATTATCTAAATCAATCGTTCCATCTGTCTCCATGCTAGCTACGACTGCTAATTGCACTTGCTCTTCTGCATTGGCTTCACCTGTTGCATCTGCTGCTTGACTTGCTCTCGTTATTATCCCATTTTCTCCTGTTAGTGTATTAATTGTTACCGCTGCTAATATTAACAATACAATTATGGTAATTACTAATGCTATTAAAGTAATACCTTTGTTTTTCTCATGAATTTGTTCTTCTATAAACATATTTTTTTGCATTTTCGCTTTCTTTTGATTTTCTTTGCTTCCTTGATTATATTTCATCATTTGTTTATT
>CAYVCM010000032.1:0-17245 GCA_964449925.1 uncultured Clostridium sp. | reverse complement strand
GTAGGTATTGTTATTTCAGTATTTTTGCTAATTATTATTGCAAAACCTACTACTAACACAATTGCTATTATGATTATTAAAATCACAGTTGTTTTAAATTTGATTTTTAATTCTTTTTTCTCTCCCATAAAATTTTTCCCCCTTGTATTTTCATTTTATTTTCTTATGTTTTTTATTGTATAGTAAAAATCAACTTTTATCTTGACACTATCTAAGATTTTTCTGTATACAACAAGGTTAAACATCCTATATTCGTGCAATAATTACGAAGCAATTTTGCACATTTGTGCATCAAAATCTTTGATTTCACTAATGCACTCTTTTCTTATTTTTATAAATTATATCAATAAATTTTATTTATTACAATATATTGAAATTACTTCTATAAAAATAATACACTTATCCCAAAAACCTTATAAAAGGATTTTTTGATAAGTGTAAAAGAACTTTATTAAATTTATTGGTACCGATGGTGGGACTCGAACCCACATGGTTTCCCGCTGGATTTTGAGTCCAGTGCGTCTACCAATTCCGCCACATCGGCATAAAAAATATGTACTAATATATATTAGCACATATCTAAAAAAAAGTCTAGAAAATTTAACAATTTTTTTATTACACAATTTTAATTGTCTGACCTGGATAAATTAGGTTAGGATTTTCAATATCATTATACTCTAAAATCTCATTCAAAGTTATCCCAAACTTTCTTGCAATACCATCTAAAGTATCACCATCTTTTACGACATAATAAACTTGTATAGTATTATCTACTGGATTTAATTCTGTTACATCGCTTTCTGTGATTCTTAGTTTTTGTCCTGGATAAATCAAATTTGGATTTTCTATATCATTTAATTCTACAATATGCTCAACACTTACATTATATGCCCTTGCAATTTGTGATAATGTATTTCCTCTTTGAACTGTATAAATAATTTCGCCTGTTCCTCTTTCTTCATTTCCTGGTATTGTTGAATTTGTAAGAATTCTTAATTTATCTCCTGGATAAATTAAATCTGGATTTTGGATATTATTTATATCAACAATTTCTTGCACAGTTGTTCCATATCTTCTTGCAATATCAGTTAATGTATCTCCACTTTCTACTGTATGTTCCACACTTTCTGTATTTACTTGGGTTGTATTTCCACTATTGTCTGCAATTTCAGAAGTCTCATCTAAAAAAATATCTGCTGTATATAAATCTCTATCAACATTTCCATTAATTCCATTTACAGTTCCTCTATCTGTATATTGTATTCCAATATATGTATTCCAACTTGTTTGAATATTTAATAGATTATTTCTATCTTCATAATAAGCAATCCATAATTCATAATCTTGTGCTAAACTAGTATCAAATGTGCTTGTAGCATTTGATAAGTCACTGTATAAAATAATATCTTTATTTGTTAATTCTTCTACTCTTTCCATAAAAGTTCTGGCAATAAGATTGATTTCTTCTGTGCTAACGCCACCAAATGTTTCATAGTCTAATACCAGTTTGCAATCTGGTGTTTTTCCAGAAATCACTGACACAAAAAAATTGGCTTCTTCTGTTGCTTCTTCTGTATTTGTAGCTGTTAGATAATGATAAAATCCTACACTTAATCCATTTGCTTTTGCATTTTCATAATTAATATCAAAGTAAGCATCTTTTATGTTTGTTCCTTGACTTGCTTTTATATATACAACATCTATACCATCATTTTTTACTTCTTCATAATCTATATATCCTTGCCAGTTACTCACATCTATACCTTCATAATTTAAACTAGATGCAGGACTTAATGCATATGTATGATTGATTTGGATGCAAAATACAAAAACAAATATTAAGATTCCTGATATGATTTTTTTTAACATAAATTCCTCCTTTTTCATATATAATATGATTTGGAAAAAATTTTGTTATTTAATCGTTAGGTTTCTTAATATTTGTTAATTTTCTCTATTATTATTCTGTTTCATCATCTTCTTTTTTGTCTTTAATTTCTATTTTATTTTCTTCTTTTATAATTACATCATATTCAAAAACTTGAAATGTTTTTACATTTATTTTTGAAAAGTCATCCTTCTCATTTTCTATTTCTGTTATTTTAAAAGAATTTTTATTTATTAATTTTAGTTCTACTTTTGATAAATCTACCAAAATTTTTGTAGATATATTTTGTCCTATCGGCAATGTTTTATTTTGATTATCATAAAAAATAATATTTGTATAACTAATACCGTTCATTCCTCTTTTTATATTAATTTTATATAAATTAAACTTATTTACACTATCTTTTATATTTTCATATATTTCATTTTCAGGATTAATATTAAAAATATTAATATTTTTAACATTTAACTTTTCGTTATCCATGATTTTATATACTGGTAAATCATCAATAATTACAACTTTATCTAATGCTTTTTTTATATTATCAATCACAGTTTCTAAACTTAATTTATATCCTATTTGCTTTGTATTTTTATTAATTTCTAAAATATTAAATTTATCTTTTTCAATTTCTCTATGATTTTTATTTGCTATTTTAGAAATTTTTGTTGAATCTTGTGACATTCCACCAAATATGTCAAACTCTTCAATTTCATGTAATACATTTTCCTCTTTAGCTTCCTTCTTTAGTTCCTTTAAGCTAGTTTCAATTTCTTTAGGTAATACTTCATTATTCTTAACTTTGTTTAGTAATGGCAATATATTTGTTGTTGTTAAATAGATACTATCTGTTTCGCTTTTGGTTAGTGCTTTTCTTTCTACTTGATCCATGGTATTTCCAAAATCTTCTAGGTCTTGACGATAATCAAATACTTTTGTTACCTTTTTTATAATATTTACTTCCTCTTCTTCTCCTTCAGCCAATGTTGCTACTTCATCTTTATTACTATATTTCCAAAATTCAAATATACTCCTTTTATGATTATCTATTTCTTGAATAAAGTTTGTTGCATTTTCTATCTTTTTTTGCATATTTTTATTTTTTAATTTTAAAGCATTTACATCCATTAGTATATTTTTTAATTCTATCTCTTTCAATTCATACGCCTTATACAATTCTATTAGTTCTTCTATTGTGTATTTTTCTTTTCTTTGAACCGGTTCATTAAATCTTGATTCTTTATTTTCGCCTTTTTCTATTTCTTGATTTTGCAAGTCTGTTTCTTCTAAAACATTATCCTTTATCGTATTTTTCTTATTTTTTTTACTGTATTTAAAATAATATTTAAATTTACCAAAAAATGTTTTCTTGCATTCTAAAAAAGTAGATATTTGCTTTTCTTTTGCTAGATATTCTATTTCTTGAGAAGCAGCAATAATTTTAAGATTTTCTAATTTCTTTTTATTTTCTTCAAGTAGTTCTTCTATTAATTCTTGCTTTTCTAGACCTACTTCATATTCGTCATTAATCCATTCAGAAATATTTTCATATTCTATTTTATATTCATTATTATAGAATTCTAACTCTCCACCTTTTTTTATGTTTGTTCTAAATTCAAAATAGTGTGGTAATTCTGTTTGTAAAATAAACATTGCTTTTAATAATTTATAAAACTGATTTGCTTCTATTAAGCTATTAATTTTAATTTTATATGGACTTCTAATTTTTTCATATACTTCAGTTTCTCCTACAATATGAATTGATAATTTTTCATTTTTATCATATACTTCATAAATTAATGGCCAATCTTTTGTAAATAACCATAGGTAATTTTCTAAATCTTCAAATTCTGACTTTTTATAATATGTGTTGCTATATGTAACATTACGAATAGGTACAAATATTTTTCCTGTTTTCTTTTTTTCTAATTGCTTTTTTAATAGAAAGAAAAATGTTGAGTAATCTGTATCTTCTGTTGGAACCAACATAAAATATTGATTTGTATTTTCAGAGTAATATATCTGCCATAAATAATTTCCTTCAAATTTCACTTTAAATGGTATTTTTTTGTTTAACTTTAATTGTTCTTTTTCTACTTTTTCTATTTCTTCTATTTTTAATTCTTTTATCATACGCAAAAATGTAGTATGTTTTATAAAATTTCTTTCATCTTTTGAATCTAAATATTCTGATATTGGGCTTGCTTTTTTATATTTTTCTTGTATATCATCTAATCTTGTAGTAGGTGTTAATAATATTTGTATATCTTTAATTGGTATATAACGATATTGCCTATATTGTTTTTCATCATAAAATTTTGGTACACTAAATTTTAATGGTTCATAATTTTCAAATTGATTTTTTGCATCTTCTAAATTTAATCCTAAATAGTCTAATTTTTCTTTAAATTCATCTATTTTTTCTCCTTTTTTCTTTGGCAAGGTAATTCTCCTTTCTCTTAAGTTAAGGAATAATCCTTAAAATTCATTTCAAGCTATATTATATACCATTTTGTCAAAAAATTATATAGAAATCTAAAAAAACTTTAGTAAATTATATAAATTCATAATTAACTTGGTACCATTGTGGAAATATATTATTTTAATTTCATAAATTCCTCGGCTCAATACAAATTTCAAGAACCTCTAAAATTTTTTTATGGCACCCTTTCACGTCAAGCGCGAACATTTTCCATAAAAAAATTAAAGAGGTTCTAATCATTTTCCAATCACATTCGTCATTTACTCAATTAAAATAATATATTTCCACAATGGTACCAAGTTAATTATGAATTGTAATGTAAAATTTAATATTTCTTTCATTTGTTTATTTTTAGTTTTTCATAACAGACTTTAAATATTCTACTTCTTCTTCCAAATTTAGTCTCATGAAAATAGGTTCACCTTTTTCAATTACTTTAACATCTTTTAAAATATCATAAGGATATATATCATCCCATTTAATACTATCTATATCTGTCACACCTATTTGTCTTAATATATTATTAGATGTTTCTGTCATGAATGGTCTTATTAAAATTGCAATTTTTCTTAAATTTTCAATCAAGTGATACATTGCAGATTTTAGTTTTTCTGTTTTTTCTTCTTTTGCTAATGTCCATGGCATTGTTTCGTCAATATATTTATTAGTTCTGGAAATCAAGTCCCATATTTCTTGTAAAGAATTTGCAATCTCATAATCATGTAATTTTTCTTCAAATGCATGTATTTTTTCAGTTGCATAATTTTCTAATTCTTTATCTACTGAGTTTGGTGTTCCACTATATTGGGGAACATTTCCCTCAAAATATTTATTTACCATTGAAACTGTTCTATTTAACAAATTACTTAAATCATTGCATAAATCAAAATTATATCTTTCTACAAATGCTTCTGGTGAAAATATTCCATCCTGATTTACAGGCATTTCTCTAAGTAAGAAATATCTTGTTGGATCTAAACCATATCTATCAATTAATGTTTCTGGATAAATTACATTTCCTTTTGATTTAGACATTTTTCCATCTTTCATCATAATCCAATTGTGCACAAATATAGTTTTTGGTAATGGCAAATCAAGTGCCATTAAAAAGATTGGCCAATATATTAAATGGAATCTAGCAATATCTTTTCCTACAATTTGTAGGTCTGCTGGCCAGTATTTTTTGAATAATGTATCATCATCTGATAAATAGCCTAGAGCTGTTAAATAATTTGTTAAAGCATCTAACCATACATAAACTACATGTTTAGGATCTTTTAGTACTTTAATTCCCCAGTCAAAACTAGTTCTTGTAACACATAAATCTTCTAATCCTGGTTTGATAAAATTGTTTAACATCTCATTTTTTCTGAAAGCAGGTTTAATAAAGTCTGGATGTTCATCATAGTATTTTACTAATCTATCTACATATTTTTTCATATTAAAAAAATATGCTTCTTCTTTCATTAATCTTACTTCTCTATCACAATCTGGACATTTTCCATCTACTAATTGAGTTTGTGTAAAATATGTCTCACATGGTATACAATACCATCCTTCATATTCTCCTTTATAAATATCTCCTTGCTCCATAAATTTATCAAATATTTTTTGAACTATTTTAGTATGCCTTTCCTCTGTTGTTTGAATAAAATCATCATATTGTATATCCATTTTTCCCCATAATTCTTTTGCAATAGTTGCCATTTCATTTACATATTCTTGTGGTTGTTTATTATCTTTTTCTGCAACTTCTTGAATTTTTTGACCATGCTCATCTGTTCCTGTTAACATATATGTGTCTTCACCTTTTAGCTTATGATATTTTTTAATTGTATCTGCTAATACTGTTGTATAGGCTGTTCCTATATGGAATTTTCCACTTGGATAATAAATTGGTGTTGTTACATAAAATTTATTATTCAAAATTTTCATCTCCCTTAACTTTAATTAATTTTACTTGATATCTTGTTTTGGTTTATTTTCTACAAAATTTGTAAATATATTATCATATATTTTTTGAAAAGTCCACAAAACCTAATCTATATTGCAAGAATTTCTTTTAGCCTTTTATTTTGTTTGGTTAAATACAAATATCCTATTAAAGCTTCATAAGCTGTTGCATACATATAATCTTGTACATTAGCATTTTTAGGCAAATGATGGTTTTGTGTATTTCTTCCTCTTCTTACAATGTCTTTTTCTTCATCTGTTAATGTTTCATAAATTTCATTTAACTTTTCAGCTTGGCTTTTTGCTTTTACATATTTGATTGCTTCTATGTGCAATTTATGTGGTTTTAAATTTGTTTCATTTATTAGTTTATTCCTTATATATAATTCATATACAGCATCTCCAATGTATGCCCATGTAAGTGGTGACATTAAATTTATTTCTTCTTCTGTTTTGTCTATTTTTAAAAATTCTTCCATTTTATATTCTTGCCTTTCATTTATTTCTTTAATGTATTATATAGTTTCAATTGTTATTTTTCCAATAGTTCCATTTTTAAATTCATCTAATAATATTCTTGCTATTTTTTCTTCATCAATATTTCCACCAGAAATAATACAACCTCTTTTTTTACCAATTGTTAAAAAGATTTCATAAATATTTTCATTTTCTGGTCTTTCGTCATTTTCTAATTGTTCATGAATATACTCTTCTGTTAATTTATATCTTTCACATAATTGTTTTGAATAATTTTCTATTAAAAATTTTAATAAATAATAGGCTATTTCTGTTCTTTGCAAAATATTTTCTTTAATAGTTCCTGTAAATGCTAAATGTAATGCAACTTCTTCACTTTCAAATTTTGGCCATAATACACCTGGTGTATCTAGTAATTCTATTTTTTCATTGATGCGAATCCATTGTTTTTGTTTTGTAACACCTGGTTTGTTGGCAACACCAGCAGATGTTTTTTTAGAAATTCTATTAATAAATGAAGATTTTCCTACATTTGGTATCCCTAATACCATTGCTTTTATTTTTTTACCAATTCTTCCCTTTTCTGCTTGATTTTTTAAATCTTTTTCCATAATTTTTTCTATTTCTCTAACACATACATCAATTCCTTTTCCTAAATTAGAATCTGTACATAATGCTGGAATGTTTTTATTATGGAAATATTCTATCCATTTTTTATTTTGTCTTTCATCTGCTAAATCACATTTATTTAATACAATTATTTTCTTTTTGTTTTTTGTTATCTGAGCTATATCTGGATTTTGACTAGAAATTGGTATACGCGCATCTAATATTTCGATTATAATATCTACTAATTTTACATCTTCAATTATTTGTCTTTTGGTTTTTGCCATGTGACCTGGATACCAGTTGATATTCATACTATCCATATTTTCTTTATTGCTCATATTTATTACATTCCTTCCTATTTATTTTACTAATTATTTTCATATGTATTTTAGTATATTTTGCATTTGTTAAATAGATAATAGAAGAACTGTTTATTGCAGTTCTTCTATATATAAATTGTAATATTTATTATAATTATAATGTTCTATAATTATTTTTATCAGCTCTTTCGTCTAATTTTCTATCATATTCTTCATTTTTATAAAACCAATCTGTCTTTTTGTCCTTAGGATGTGCTTTTCTGTTTTTATCTGCTAATAAATCTAATAATATTGCAATTGGAAGGATAATACCAATTAAAGATATTATTAAAGCTGTATAATCATTTAAACTTAATTGTGATGCATCCTCAAATATTGCCATGATTTTTGTGGCTACATCTGAACCAAAGTACATTCCATATGCAAATAGGTAAATTAATGCTCCTGCTATTTTTCTTTTTACTATTAATACTAAGCATAATAATACTACAAATAGCAAAATTATTTCCATTGTTTCATCAAATGGTGCAACTACAAAGTCTTGTTTCATTTGTGCCATTAATGCTACAATAATTCTGAATACCCAGTACATTACGACAAAACAAGCCAATAACCATGTAGAAAAATTTTTCATTTGTAAATTCCCCCTTATACTTATATATAGTAGTTATATACAATATCATTTTAATCTACAAAGTCAAAATCATCTTTAAATTTTTCTTTAAATATTTCAAATACTCTATTTAATGTTTGTTCATCGTCAACACTTACATAAGATTCTTCGTCTGATTCTTCATCTATGTCTTCTACTTTTAGAATAACAACTTCTCCAGCTTCTTCTTCCTCTTCTTCAATTGGTAATAGTACAACATATTCTTCATCGTCTAATTCTATTAAATCTAAAAATTCAAATCGTACTTCATTTCCATCCTCATCATTTAATATAACAACATTATCTAAATCTTCTCCTTCAAAAATTTCATTATTGTCCATAAGTTTCTCCTTTCCATTTTTTATTTTTATTATTATATATATAATAATACATTATTAAAATGAATTTTTCAATGTGTTTTTGGATTTATTTAAATAAATCTCTAAAATATAAACCGCAGATATAGTATCTACAATATTCTTTTTTTTATGTTTGTTTATTTCTAAAAAATTCATTGTTTTATGTGCTGCAACAGTTGTTAGTCTTTCATCTATTACTTCAATTTTTAACTTATTATATTTACATTTTAATTTATGCACAAACTTTTTAGTAACTTCTGCTCTTTCTGATGTGGTTCCATCCATATTTAATGGCAACCCTACTACAATTGTATCTATTTCATATATTTTTAAAATCTCGTCTAATCTTTTTAATACAATTTTGTCAGAATTATTTCTTTGTATTGTTTCTAAACCTTGTGCTGTTATATTTAATTCGTCTGTTATAGCTATTCCAACTCTTGCTTCTCCATAATCTATTCCTAATATTCTCATATTAGTCCTCTTCTAATCCTATATATTTTTTAACCATTTTTTCTAATAATTCATCCCTCTCAATAGTTCTTATTTTATTCCTTGCATCACTATGACTAGTTATATATGTAGGATCACCTGATAAAATATATCCTACAATTTGATTTATAGGGTTATATCCTTTTTCCATTAATGCTTCATATACTTCTTTTAAAATTTCTTGGCTTTTAGCATTTTCTTCTCTTTCCACTTTAAAATTCATTGTTTTATCAAATTCCATGCTATTCCCTCCTTTTTTATCATAATCATAATCCTTTTCTTTTTTGAAATAAGAATATAAATTTATTTGCACAGAAAAACGATTTATATATTTGTTATATCACTTTCTTGTTTATCTGCATTATCCAAATATTCTTCTAATTTTTTCAATACTTCCTCTAAAGCTGTACCTTTATAGTAAGAAGATAGTGCAACATTAATAATAGGTGTAACTTGTTGTTTCGACATATTATCTAGATTTTTTTGTTCATTATTTTCTATTGTGTATTGTATCTGTTCTTCTGATAAAGATATTTTCATTTGTTCAATATGATCTTTTATGTCATTAATAAAAGATGCAACTCCTTCTGTATCTACTCCTGAAAAAGCAATTACAAATTTAGGTCCCATATATCTAACAAAAACATAATCTTGTGAGATATTTTCTTGAACATATTTACTAATTTGTTTTATAACTTCATTTCCTAATTCTCTACAATATGTTTTATTAATTTCTTCTATATTGATAATTTTAAACATACACATCGTAGAAATTGTATATTGATCTATAATTCGCTTTCCTTCTCCATATAGGTATTCTTCTGAAGGTAAGTTTGTAAAAAGGTCTGTTCTTACAATAGATTCTAATGTTTTTTGATGTACAACTGTTTTTAATACAGATACTATATTGTCTTTTATTACTTCTAAAACTGTTATATCTACATTATCAAAATCATGTGGTGTTCCACTTTCTAATATCCAATATCCAATATAAACATTATCTATATATAATGGGAAAAATATTGCTGATTTTGCTCTTCCAAATTCCATTTTCTGATATGGAAGTTTTTCTTTATCGTTATTTACTGTAACATATTTAGGAGTAGCTGTTTGTATGCTATCTTTAAACATTTCTACATCTTGTAATGCTTTTAAAGAATCCCAATGTCTTGAATCCACATTAGATGCTTTTATTTCATATTCTGCACCATTAAAAACAACAATTGTTGAGTATTTGATTTCATATTTTTCTATTAGTATATTATTTATCTTTTTAATTTTTTCATCAACAGATGATGTTTCTCCTATTGTATTTATAAAATCTTGAACAACCTGCAAATTTGTGATCTTTTGATTGATGTTTTTAAATTTTTGGATTTTTTGACTAATTTTTATGTTATAAATAACTAATATAATTACAATTACTACTAATACGATAGCAACTCCTATTATTATCACAGTTTATTCCTCCTATTTAAAAATTTCTTTTCATTTGATTTAAAGTATCATTCATGCTTGGAGAAAATACATTTGACTGATTATTATTTTCTCCTCCAACTGTTGGTGGTTTATATGTTCCCTTTCCTGAAACTAATGGATATATCATATTTCCCAAAGCTTTTAATACTTGCATAAATGTTTTAGAATATCCTTTTAAATTAATATCACAATTAATTACACTTTCTAAATATTTAATATATATTTCTTCTTCAAAAGGTATAGTTATATATTTGATTAAACTTCTATCAAATAATTCCGTCATAAATGACATTGCAGGATCATTATAAAAAGCCATACCTCCTATAATAGTTTTTTCATTAATTCCCCTGATTTTCACAAATTTATTTAGTATGATTTTTAATTTATTTTCTTCAAGTATATTCTTTGCTTTTAATTCCCTTAGAAATGCTGTAAGTGGTTGTATTGTAAGAATATCCAAAGATTGTACTAAATATGTTTCTAATGATTGCTTGAAATAACCTATTGGTGTATTAAAATCACAATCAATAAGTATTAGTGAAAAGTTTTTTACTAATGTTTCTAAAATTTCATCTACCCTACTAATGCTATCTCTTTCATCTGGCAAAGATGTAAATACTGTTAAGTTTTTATTTACTTGTATTCCATTTGCAATTCCTTCTGATAATTGTTCTATACTAGTTCCTGCAATATTTCTAAGAGCTTCCTCATTTTTTGTGTATATATAGTATGAATTCCTATTAGTTGTTGCATCTAAAATTGCTACATTAATTCCCATTGATGATAATAACTCTGCCATATTATTCACAATAAATGATGTACCATTTTTACTTGTCCCAACAAAAGTAACAATTTTTTTGTCTGCTGTCAAAAGTGATGAAATATCAATTGTTTGTTCATAAGTATTATGCGCTTTTATTATATCATTTGTAGTAAAAGCACTATTATTTGCATCTTGATAATTTTGTTCATATTGATTATTATATGAATTTTGATAAGTTGTTTCTGTTTGAGTATTTTGTGTAAATAATGGCTCTTCTGCTATATTATTTTCTTGTTGTATTGCAGAATTTGTATTTTCAAATCCAGGTAATATAGTATCATTTTGATCTTCTTCAAATCCTGGTAGTATTGTATCTGTCGTATCTTCTTCAAATCCTGGTAATATTGTGTCTGTTGTATTTTCTTCGAATCCTGGTAATATTGTATCTGTTATATCTTCTTCGATTCCTGGTAATATAGTGTCTTGTTCTACTTGTTTAACTGAAATTTCTCCTTGTGGTTCAATATCATCAAGTCCTGGCAAAATAGTATCTTCTTGTTTGTCTTCTCCAACTCCTGGTAATACAGTTTCTTCATCAGGAAGTGGATTTTTTCTTGGCCTTCCTCTTTTTCTTTTTACTGGTTGCACTTCTTGTGATTTTTCATCAGGAAGCGGATTTTTTCTTGGTCTTCCTCTTTTTCTTTTTACTGGTTGTGCTTCTTGTTCTATTGTTGTATTATCTACTTTTGGTTTTGCAGGTTCTATTACAGTTTCTTCAATTTGACTTGCCACTTGTGGATTTGCAAAATTTTGTCTTAATTGTTGTTGAGCTACTTGATGTACTGATTGTTGTTGTGTTGCTTGATGCAATGTTTGTTGTACTTCTGCTGCTTTTTTTGGTTTAGACATTTTCTTTACCCCTGCCATATTAACTGAAGATGGAATAACAACTGGTTTACTCATTACACCTGAATTGTTTTTAGTCTTTAATAATTTTTCGCTTGTTCCACTTTCATTTTCTTTGTTATTTTGTCTTAAATTGTCAGATACTTTATTATTAAATGACATGATTTTTTGATATTTTGGCGATCTTTCTTCTAGCACAGCTCTTACATTTAAAGGTAAAAATTTAGTAATAATTCTTAATTGTGTGTCATTATATTGTGCAGCAATATTATTAAAACTATCTATATATCTATCTTCATCTTTTCCTAAACTTTTATAATGTGCTAAAATATTTTGTATTTCCATTTCACTAACATCATTTTCATTTTCTGCCTGATAAGTTACTTCTTCTGAATCAATTTTATAATATGCTTTTGCTTCTTTTTTTAATCTTGGTCTATTGATTAATCTACAAACTTCGTCGACACTTCTATCATTACCAATAATAGCATTATAAACACCTATACCAAACAATTTTACTAACATTTGTTCCGATTTTGTTCTTCTGTCTAAACAAATTAAGATAATAGGTATATCATTTCCTTTAATATTAGATGCTTCATCACTAATGCTATCTAATTTTTCAAATATAAACTTATCAATTTGATCATATTGTGTGTGTGAAAAGGCTTCTAAATCCTCACTAATAACAATTCTGTCATATGATTTATCTTTTTGTATCTCTTTTAATATTGCATTAAAGTAATAAACATTTTTGTGTGAGATTATTTCTTTATATTCCTTTTGATATTTTTTTATAATAGCTTGTGAAATTTCTTCATTACTTACAGCAAATAAAACTTTCATTTGTTACCCCCTTCCAAATTTTACAAACACTGCAAATGCTAGTGGTAATATTTGGCATATAATTAATACTGTTACAAATGTTACAATTAATCCCATACCTTTTTCTAAGGTATCTAACTTTCTAACACCAATTACATATTGATGAATAGCACCAATTGCAATTCCTAAAAAACAAAATGGTATACTATAAATTCTAACAACATTTAATATATAAGCAACAAGCCCATATATATCTGACCCATACTTTTCTTGATAATCTTCTAAAGAATTAGCTGCATTTTCCTTAATTTCTACCAACTGACTTTCTGTTTCTTCATCAATTGCTTGTTCTTCTGCATAGACTGTACTAGTACAAATCAATGTCATAAAAACAATGATAAGTATGGTGACAATCATAATTGCTTTTTTCATCTATTTGTTGCCCCTTTCTTTTTTATTTTTGGCAAAATAATCCTTATTTTTTCTTATACCTATATATAATACAATAACTTTAGAAAAATATCAAGAATTTTTTATAATTTATTATACAAATATTGCATATACTGATATACATTATTTGCCCAATTCGTATCTGTTGCATATTTTGTATTTACACCTGTTAATGTTGCACCATTATAATAAGAGCCTGTTGCAGTTTCTCCTCCATAAATACTTGTACCTTTTGGGTTTAGATAATATTTTACAAATACTCTAGCTAACAAATCAATACACTCTGAATAATCTGAAAATTGATAAGCACTGCTATATGCACTTGAGTCATAAGCACCATACCCAAATAGGTTTTTCTTTTCTAATGCTATTTTTGATGTACCCCATCCACTTTCATGAATTGCTACTGCCGCAACAAATACACCATTGACATCATATTGTTTTTCTATGTAATAAAAATATTGTGCATTATCTTCAAATATGTTATTTTCATCTTTATCATCTGTTAATACTTTTTTAAATTGTTCTAATGATAATCCACTTGGTTCATTTAGTGCCATATTAAAACTTAATGTACTTTTTAATTCACTTGCTGATTTTGTATTTGTACTTTCATTGGATGTTGTATCAGAATCTGTTGATTCTTCTTCATCTTGTTGTGAATTTGGGTTAATATAAGTTGTACATTCTGCTTTTACATATCCTCTTGTTGTACCACTTTCTATTTTGTACCATGAACCATCTATTTCTGTTAGTGTTAATTCATCATTTTTTGCTAATGTAGCTACTTTTTGTGAATTTTCATCTGCCTCTACCATGACAGACAATCTATCTGAAGTAACATATAATGTATCTCCAACTTCTGGTGTGTAGTTACTTGTTCCTGCTCCTCCTCCAATTTCTACAATTTTATTAATCGAAGCTGTCGTCACTTTTTGACTAACTTGTTCTTCACTAATAAGTTCATCATCTTTATAAGTTTTTTTAGTTGTTATTTCTTGTGTTCCTTGCCTTCCTTCTTGAACCACTTGTACCACACCCTTAGGTATGCTTGTATTTGTCCTATATTGAGTAATATATTCTAAGACTTCTTCTTTCACTTCATATTTTTCTACTTGTCCATCATTTGTATTTTGTGAAATAATCTCTTCTAAATTTACCTCTTCTGCTTGACTGATAATTACATCATCTTCACTTTGGCTAGATGTTTCATCTGTTGCATATACTTTTTTTGAAAAATATAAATTATAGAAAAGAATAGAATATAGCATAAACACCATAAACACTAAAAAATATATTAAATTCTTTATAGTTATTTTTACTCTTTTCGTTTTCTTTTCTTTTGTTTTCATACAAATCACCTATCAATATTTTACCCTTTACGTCTATTTTTGTCAATTTAAAATTTTGGAAATTTTCTAAAATATCTACTTAGCTATTACAGTTCAGCTCATTATCAGCATGAATTTTTAAATCAATAATCCGTACTTTATTTTTTGTTATTATTTTTTTATTTTGAATTGTATTTTTCTATTGATTTTATTACAGTTTTATACTATTATAAAAGAAGTAAGTTAGAAATCATTTTAACCCCGACACATGGTTATTTATATCAGTTCTTCTAACTTAATATACTATGAGAAAGGAATTTAAAAATTATGAAAAAAGCAAAAATTATTTTAACTATTATTACTATTATTTTATTTTGCATTGTTATTTTTCTTGCATTTTTAGTTTTTCAAAAATATATGTTAAGAAAAAATTTTGGAGATGATATTGTAGACTTTGCTGATAAAAATCAATCTACTATTTTTTCAATTGACTCTATTACATTTTTCAGTAGTGCTGATGCAGCTTATAAAACAAATACAGCAAGTAGCTTTACTATACAAAATTTATATCAATATACTGATATAGCCATTTATATTAATAGTGAATCTGATGAAGATACTTTTGAAAATACTTTAAAGGAAGTTTCTATTGATAATATTCAATTTTCTAATATGCCAAATTTAGGAGAACCAAATTTATATTTTAAAAGTATCAATGATTTTGCTAGTAGTACAATAACAGAAGAAAATTTAATAGAAGATTCTTTTGAATTTATAGTTTCTTCAAGTGATGATGCAGATTTAAGTAGCCCTATATTATATAATAATTTAGCAAACCCATTAACATTTAGTTATGTAAATTCCAATATAGTATCTGACTATACTTTTACAGATGTTTCATCTTCTATTACATATGATGGTTCTTTATTAGAAAGATGTGGCATTAATTTAGAAGATATAAATTGTACACTTTCTTTTGATATTTATATTACAAATAATTTAGATGAAAAATTTAAAACAACTGTATCAATTAATATTCCTCTTTCTACTGAAGACAACACTATTTTTGACGGAAGCATAATAGTAGAACAAGACACAAATTATACCTTTTATCGATATGAATAAAATCAAAAATACTTTTAAATTAAATTTTTAATGAGAGGTGCATATATATGAAAAAAAATTTACCTGTTGCCGAACAATTGAAAACAAAATATCATGAAGCAAAAAATATTACAACCTTTAAAGAATTATTATATAATTCAGCTGAAAATTTCAAGTCTAGAACAGCCTTTAAATTAAAAGATAACAATAATAATATTATTTCTATTACATATGAAGAATTTAAAAATGATGTCATCTACTTAGGAACAGATTTGATTAAAAGAGGTTTTTTGAATAAACGAATTGCTGTTATTGGAAAAAATAGTTATAAATGGTGTATATCTTATTTAGCTGCTAGTATTGTAGGAATTGTTGTCCCAATCGATAAAGAGCTACATAGTGATGATGTTATTAATTTTATGAATACTTCAGAAACAGTTTGTATTTTGGGTGATTTGAAAAATTTAAGTCCTTTAAAAGAGAATTGGAATAAGTTAAATAATAAAAAAACCTTGTTAGTATCTTTTAATGACCTATCATCTCATGAAACAGAAAGCGAAAATATTGATAATAAAGAAAAATTAGATTCTATTTTATATTTTGATACAGTAAAATCCAATGGAAAAAATCTATACTTAAATGGATTTCATAACTTTGATGATATACAAATTAATCCTGATGAACTTAGAATTTTGTTATTTACTTCTGGTACAACAGGAAATTCTAAGGGTGTTTGTCTATCTCAAAGAAATATCTGCTCAAACATTGTATCTACTTATGGAATTGTAAAAGTAAAACGAAGTGATTTAGTTTTATCTATTTTACCTCTACACCATACATATGAATGTACTTTGGGATTTTTATTGCCAATATATAGTGGTGCAAGTATCGCTCATTGTGAAGGATTACGATATATTACAAAAAACATGTCTGAATTCCATCCTTCTGTTATTCTATGTGTTCCTTTACTTTTAGAAAAAATGCATAAAACTCTTATTAGAAATATGAATAAAACTTTACCAGAAAAATATAGAAAAGAAAATCAGGATGAGAATCCATATGATACACTTCCTTTTTATATAAAAAAAATTGTTAAAGCAAAAGTTAAAAATACACTTGGTGGAAGATTAAGACTTTTTATTACAGGTGCTGCTG
>CAYVCM010000031.1:4497-17986 GCA_964449925.1 uncultured Clostridium sp. | reverse complement strand
ATCAAGAAAAAATATATATTTATTGTGCTATGCAATTATATCTTGATTTTATTAACATTTTCTTGAGAATCCTTTCTATTTTTGGAAAGAGAAGAGATTAAATAATCAGAATAATAGGAATGTCGCATTGGGGACGTTTCTTTTTGAGACATTTTTTAAGGTTGGGGACGGAGCAAATCGTTCAAAGATTAATCAAAAGGGTCAGTCCTACCATTCATTAGTTATGTTCGTATCTCTAGCAGGTTATGTATTATATAAAAAATGAAACAATTTTGCGTATCTAAATTTGAGTATAGAAATTGTTAAAGAAAAAAGTGAGGAATGCTCATTTTGCTAATGCTTTATAGCAACAATGAGAGAGGCGCACTTTTTTCTTGTACAATTTCTACGAAAATTTGGCTTATACAAAATTGTGTAATGACTTTATATAATACATAACCTGCTAGGGATGCGAACACAACTAATGAATGGTAGGACTGACCCTTTTGATTAATCTTTGAACGATTTGCTCCGTCCCCAACCTTAAAAAATGTCTCAAAAAGAAACGTCCCCAATGCGACAATTTCGCGTGTCCCTAATCAGCTATTCTTCAACTTCTTCAAACTGTGAATTATATAAATTTGCATAGAATCCATTTTTTGCAAGTAACTCTTCATGTTTTCCTTGTTCTACAATATCTCCATGATTCATTACCAAAATTAAATCCGCATTTTTTATAGTTGATAATCTATGTGCAATAATAAAGCTTGTTCTTCCTTTCATTAAGTTATCCATAGCAGATTGTATTTGTATTTCTGTTCTAGTATCAATAGAGCTAGTTGCTTCATCTAATATTAAAATTTTTGGATCTGCTAAGATTACTCTGGCAATTGTAAGTAATTGCTTTTGACCAGCAGATATGTTTGTAGATTCTTCATTTATCATAGAGTTATATCCATTAGGCAAAGTTTTGATAAAATGATGTACATGTGCAGCTTTTGCTGCTTCTACAACTTCTGTGTCTGTTGCATCTTCTTTACTGTATTTGATATTTTCTTTTACTGTTCCACCAAATAGCCATGTATCTTGTAAAACCATACCAAACATTTTTCTAAGTTCTCCTCTATCAAAGTCTTTTACATTATGTCCATCTACATCAATTTCTCCACTTGTTACATCATAGAAACGCATTAATAGTTTTACCATAGTTGTTTTTCCTGCTCCTGTTGGTCCAACAATAGCAATTTTTTGTCCTTCATGTACATTAGCATTAAAATCATTTATGATTGTCCTTTCTGGGTCATATCCAAATTGAACATGTTTAAATTCTACATTTCCATGTAATTTTGATGTATCAATGTTTCCTTTTGCTGTTATTTCTTCTTCTGGTTCTTCTATAAATTCAAATATTCTTTCTGCTGCTGCCATCATTGCTTGCAACATATTTGAAATTTGTGCTAATTGGTTGATTGGTTGTGTGAATTGTTTGTTATATTGTATAAAACTTTGGATATTTCCAACTGTAATTGTTCCATTAATAGCTAAGTATCCACCTGCTACTGCCACTGCCACATATCCTACATTTGATATAAAGTTCATTATCGGATACATAAGACCTGATAAGAATTGTGATTTCCATCCAGAGTGGTATAATTCTTCATTAGCTTCTTCAAAATCATTTGTTACTTTTTCTTCTGCATTAAATACTTTTACAATATTTAATCCACCATATACTTCCTCTACTTGACCATTTACATGACCTAAATAGTCTTGTTGTTTTACGAAATATTTTTGTGATTTTTTTACAATAAATGTAACAAATAAACTTGCTATTGGCAATATGATAATTGAAATTAATGTCATTTGCCAACTTATAGATAACATCATTATTAAAATACCTATAATAGTACAGATAGATGTAATAATTTCTGTAATACTTTGGTTTAAGTTCATACTTAGAGTATCAATGTCATTTGTAATAATTGATAATACTTCTCCATGTGTTTTTTTGTCAAAATATTTCATAGGTAATTTATTAATTTTTATTGCAATATCATTTCTCAATTTGTATGTGATTTTTTGTACTACATTTGTCATTAAAAATCTTTGTATAAAAGATAATAAGGCACTAACAATATATAATCCTAATAATGTTAATGCAATCTTAGCTACTTTCTCAAAGTCAATTCCTGTTCCACCACTTAGTTTACTAACTAATCCATTAAATATTTCTGTTGTTGCATTTCCTAGTATTTTAGGTCCTACAATTGTAAATATTGTACTACCAATTGCAAATATGATTACTAAAATAATTGGTATTTTATATTTTGCTAAATAATCTCGAATTAATTTTTTAGTTGTCTTTTTAAAATCTTTTGCTCTTTCGGTTGTTTGACCTCCTCTTGGTCCTCCCATTGGTCCTGGCATATTACTTACCTCCTTTCTCAGTTAATTCTTCTTCAGATAACTGTGATAGGGCAATTTGCCTATATGTTTCATTATTTTTCATTAGTTCTTCATGTGTTCCCATTCCTACCATTTTTCCTTCTTCTAATACAATAATTTTATCTGCATTTAAAATGGTACTAATTCTTTGGGCTACAATAATAACTGTTTTATTTTTTGTTCTTGTTGCTAATGCTTCTCTTAATTTACTGTCTGTTTTAAAGTCTAATGCTGAGAAACTATCATCAAATACGAAAATTTCTGGGTCTTTTGCAATAGCTCTAGCAATTGATAATCTTTGTTTTTGTCCTCCAGATACATTTCCACCGCCTTGTGCGATTGGATCTTGATATTTCTTTTCTTTTTCATTTATAAATTCTGTTGCTTGTGCAATTTCTGCAGCTTCTATCATTCTTTCATCTGACATATTTTCATCAGAATATTTTATGTTAGATTCGATAGTTCCAGAAAATAATACACCCTTTTGTGGTACAAATCCAATAATGTTTCTTAAGTCTTTTTGTGAAACATCTTTTACATTTACACCATCAATACATAACTCTCCACCAGTAACATCATAAAATCTTGGTATTAAATTTACAACTGTTGATTTACCACTTCCTGTGCTACCTATTATTGCTGTTGTTTTTCCTGGTTCTGCAGTAAAATTAATATCTTCTAATATTTCTGTATCTGCATCTGGATATCTAAATGAAACATTTTTAAATTCTACTAGACCTTTCTTATTTGTATCAAATTTCTTTGTTTCTTTTTTATCTTTTATGCTTGGTTCAGCATCTAATACTTCATTAATTCTTCTTGCAGAAACTGCTGCTCTAGGAAGCATAATAGAAATCATAGAAATCATTAAGAATGCCATAACAATTTGCATTGTATATTGGATAAATGCCATCATATCTCCTACTTGCATTATACCTTGATCAACATTATGTCCTCCAACCCAAACAATTAATATCATGATTGCATTCATAATAAACATTAATAATGGCATCATCATAGACATAGCCTTATTAACAAATAAATTTGTTTTCATTAAATCTTTATTTGCTTTATCAAATCTTTTTTCTTCTTTCTTTTCTTTATTAAATGCTCTGATAACTGGCAATCCTGTTAAAATTTCTCTTGAAACTTCATTTAGTTTATCTACTAAGTCTTGTAATTTTCTAAATTTTGGCATTGCAATTATAAATAATGTTCCTACAATAAATATAACTGCTAATATTGCAACACCTATAATCCATGCCATTGTATTATCTGTACTTGTTAATACTTTTACAAATCCACCTATACCAATAATTGGTGCATATACAACTACTCTAAATAGTAATGTAATTAATTGTTGGATTTGTTGTATGTCATTTGTACTACGAGTAATTAATGATGCTGTTGAGAATTCATTTAGTTCTGCATTAGAAAAAGAGATAACTTTTTTAAATACTTTTTCTCTTAATGTTTTTCCTAGTTTTGCTGCGACTCTTGAAGATAATAACATAACTGAAACTGCACATACCATAGCAATAAATGCAATTACTAACATTTGTAATCCTGTTTTTAGAATATAGTTATTTTGAATTTCATCTGTATCAATTCCGACATTTTTATAAACTTGTTGTACAGATGAAATAACTGCCTGTTCTTTTATTGAATCATTCATTTCTTCTATTTGTTGTGTAAATTCTGATAATATTTCTTCTCTTTGTTCTTCTGGCATTTGTTCAATCATTTCCATTAAAGAAGTATTTTCTATATATTCTCTTTGTGTTTCTGGCACTTGTTCTAGTAATTGCTCTTTTATCTGGTTTTCTGTTTCTTCATCTGTAATTGTTGTCATTTCCATTAATGGATTTATAATAATTTCTGATAAAGTTTCTTCTTGCTCTTCATCTATGTCTTTTAATACATATATATTATCTGATTGTATTTCATAACTGCTACCTAGGTACTGATTTATTTGTTTTTCTATATATGTATCATCCGTTTCATATACATTTTCATCTGTTGCAGAAACCATTGTATAGTAACTTAAAATTTCTTCATCATCGTCTGTAAATACAAGGATTGCACCCATGTCTTCTTCTGATATAATTTCTGGTATAACACTTTCTATTCCACCTGACTGTATACCATCATTTACGATTTTTGAAGTATAGTCCGGCAATGCTAAATCTGTTGCTGCTTGAATACAAAGAAGTATGACAATAATGATTACTGCCACCAATGAGTTTTTTAAATTTTTTAATACTTTAAGCATATATTATCTCCTTCTTTCTATATATTTCTTAATTTTTATTTTTTAATATGTATATAAAAAAACTGGTTTCGCAATTATTAAAGAAGCTTAACTTTATTATATACAGAGAAATGACACCATGTTATTATATGTGACACAGTGTCATTTTGTCAATATTTATTCTGTGAATTCTTTGTGAATTTTATTGCTTTTCTTATTGTATAGGAAACATTGCATCGAATTCTTTAATTTCGTTAACGCACGCCTTTCTTACATTTTTCTAAATACTCCTGCAACTTTTCCTAATATTTCACAATTTGGTACTATTATTGGATCCATTGTAGAATTTTCTGGTTGTAAACGAATATGATCTTCTTCTTTGTAGAATGTTTTTACTGTTGCTTCATCTTCAATAAGTGCTACCACAATTTCGCCATTATTAGCTGTATTTTGTTTTTTTACAAGTATATAGTCTCCATCTAAAATTCCTGCTTCTATCATGCTTTCTCCTCTAACTGTTAGCATAAAACTTTCTGAGTTTCCAACAAAGTCAATTGGAATTGGAAATGTATCTGTAATGTTTTCTACAGCTAATATTGGTTCTCCTGCTGTTATTTTTCCAACAATTGGTACATCTACTAGTTCTTTTTGTGTATAGAAATTTTTGCTAGAAGTTACTTTTGTTTCTCCTGATGCTCCTTTTAATAGTCTTAGTGTTCTTCCCTTTTTGTCTTTTTTCTTTATATAACCTTTTTCTTCTAGTTTTTCTAGGTAACCGTGTACAGTTGCTGTTGAATTTAAGCCAACTGCTTTTCCAATTTCTCTAACTGATGGTGGGTATCCTTGTGTCATAATTTGTTTTTCAATAAAATGTAAAATTGATTTTTCTCTTCGATTTAATTCTTTGTTCTTTTTTGCCATTTTTCTTCACTCCATTCCCATAATTTGTATTATCATATCATACAAACAAAAAAATGTCAAACAAATTTTTGATTTTTTTAACAAAAATCTTGTACAAATTTTTCTTTTATTTCTGGTGGAAGTAATATTAAATCTGCTATATCTTCTTTTTTCACAATTTCTGGTAGATAATCACCTGCATCTTTATATGCAGGTGAATCTGTATATTCTTCTCCATCTCCTGTACCAAATTCTCCATCTATATATTCGCATAAAAAGTAATATTCCTTCATGTCACGTTTTTTGTTTTCAAATTCATATAACTTTTTTATAACCTTTATATTAATTCCAAACTCTTCTTTGATTTCTCTTATGACTCCTTCTTCTAGTATTTCTCCTTCTTCTAAATGTCCTCCTGGAAAGCTATAATATTCTTTGTATTCTTTATTTCTTGCTACATTTTTCCTATGCATAAATACAAATCCGTCTTTCATTGGAACAATGCCTGCTACTCTTATTGGTAATTGTTTTTTATTTTCCATTTTACTTTTTCCTCCTATATCAATTTTTTGTTTTTATTTTACTACATAAAATTTTAAAAAACAATTTAAATATTTGTAATTTTAATTTTTTTAGAAAATTGTGAATTAAAAGGATTGAAGTATAGATGGTTTGGTGTATCTTATTTTTTTAGAAATTCGAATGCGACCAGAAAAGCCTTACAAATTCTTAAGATAAAATCGTAAAGGGTCCTGTTTTCGGGTATAGTTACGGTTTTATCGTTAGAATTTGTTAGGCGTGAATGACGGGTAGCCGAGAATTCTAAAAAAAATAAGATACACCAAACCATCTATACTTCAATCCTTTTAATCCACAATTTCCTAGAAAGATAAAAACATTTCACAAAAATAAATTCAAAAATTCTTATTATACCCTTGAATTTATTTCTTATTTAGTATAATATATAAAGGAATTATTAGAAATTTACATAGGAGGATATAGAATGCCAAGGAAAACAAAAGAAACAAAAGAAATGTCAAATATAGTTGTACCAGTAGAAACAACAGATGATACAAAAAAAACAAGTCGAAAAACAACTACAAAATCTGTTGCTAAAAAGCCTGCAACTAAAACTGAATCTAAATCTAAAAATACTAAATCAAAAAGTGTAGCAAAAAAAACACCTACTACCACTACGAAAGTTGCTACAAAAAAGACATCACCAGACAAAAAAACAACTTCTAAAAAAGAAACAACAAAATCCGTAGCTAAAAAAACAGTTACCTCAAAAAATAAAACAACTAAGGCATCATCAAGTACAAAAACTACTAATAAAAAAGCTACTACTACAAAAACAACAACTAAAAAAACATCTACAAAAACAGAAACTAACAAAACTGCTACCAAAAAATCTACTACTTCTAAAAGAAAAAGTAGTACAACTAAAAAACAAAAAGTAGAAATTGTAGAATATTATGATTTACCATATCGTTATAATCAAACAGTTGTAAAAGTATTGGCACAAACTCCTAATAATTTATTTATTTACTGGGATATTTCTGATAAAGACAGAGAAAATTATAAATTGCAATATGGTGAAGATTTTTTTGAAACTACAAAACCTGTTTTAATAATTCATAATACAACAATGAATTATACATTTGAAATAGATATTAATGATTTTGCAAATAGTTGGTATCTTCATGTAAATGATGCAAAATGTGATTATAAAATCGAATTAGGAAGACGCCCTATTAAAGAAATTTCTAAAATTAATACAGATTATATATATATATCAACCTCAAACAATATCGCATCACCTAATGATCATATCTTATTTGATAAAACACAAAATGTTGTTTATTTTAAAAATGTAAAAACAGGTGCTCAAACTACAAAAACGATTTCATCAAATCCAACCTTTATTAAAAACATGGGTAAAATATACAATATATATGATATTTATAAAGCACTTTATCAAAATGAGGATATTGAAGAAATTTATGATTTATCAAATCCTTCTTCTGGGAATCCATCCTCAGGAAGTCTTTCTTCAAAATTCAAATAAATCTTGAGGCACTTGGATAACAAGATAAAAGTGTCTCATTCCTTTTTAATTATAAGAAGCCTAACTTTGTTGTATACAGAAAAATCTTATATAATTAAAAATATACTGATAAATTTTAGTAACAATAAAAGGAGAATTTCAATGCAAGAGAAAAAAGGATATGTTAGCTTTGTTCTTCATGCACATCTTCCATTTATTCATCATCCTGAAAGTGATGATTATTTAGAAGAATCATGGCTATATGAAGCAATATCAGAAACATATATACCATTATTAATAAATTTTCAAAAATTAGTAGATGAAGGCGTTAATTTTAGAATTACAATGTCTATGACACCTCCTCTACTTTCTATGTTAGATAATAAGCTATTACAAAAAAAATATATTAAATATTTAAAACAATTGATTGAATTGTCTGAAAAAGAAATAAAAAGAACAGCTGGAGATGCAAAATTAAATGAGTTATCACATTATTATTATGATAGATATTCTAATGATTTACATTTATTTAAAGATGTATATAAGTGTAATTTAATTAAAGCTTTTAAACATTTTCAAGATATAGGTGTATTAGAAATTATTACTTGTGGTGCAACACATGGTTATTTCCCTATTTTATATGTTAATGAAAAAACTGTAAAGGCACAAATCGCTGTTGGTGTTCAAACATATGAAAAATATTTTGGTAGAAAACCTCGTGGCATTTGGCTTCCAGAATGTGGATATGTACCAGAAGCAGATAAATATTTAAAAGAATTTGGTATTGATTATATTATCACAGAAACACATGGAATTTTATATGCAGACCCTACACCTTTGTATGGTACATTTGCTCCTATTGTTTCTCCTGAAGGTGTTATTGCATTTGGTCGAGATATTGAATCTTCAAGACAAGTATGGAGCTCTATAAATGGATATCCTGGTGATTTTAATTATAGAGAATTTTACCGTGATATTGGTTATGATGCAGATTATGATTATATAAAACCATATATTGCACACAATGGTGTTAGAGTTCATACTGGAATTAAATATTATAGAATTACAGGAAAAACAGAATTTAAAGATTATTATAATCTTCAATGGGCAAAAGATTCTGCAGAAAGACAAGCAGGTCATTTCTTTGATTCTAGAAATGCTCAAATTTCAAACCTTGCACAATATACTGAAAATCCACCAATTATTTTATGCCCTTATGATGCAGAATTATATGGACATTGGTGGTATGAAGGTCCTTATTGGTTATATATCTTATTTAAGAAAATCTATTATGATGATTCTAATTTTGAATTAATTACACCTTCAGAATATATTGATAAATATCCAAATATGCAGGTTTCTTCTCCTTGTCGCTCTAGCTGGGGTGCTAATGGATATAGCGAAGTCTGGCTAAATCCAACAAATGATTATGTACATAGACATCTTCATGTTGCAGGAGATAGAATGTGTGAACTTGCTTATTTATATCCAAATGAACAAGGCTTAAAACGAGAAGCTTTAAACCAATGTGCTAGAGAATTATTGCTAGCTCAAAGTAGTGATTGGCTTTTTATCATTACAAATGGTACTATGGTGGATTATGCAAAGAAAAGAATTAAAGATCATATTGGCCGATTTACAAAATTATATTATCAGATAAAAGATGATAAAATTGATGAAGCTTTCTTAAAAGATATTTCTGAAAAAGATTGTGTTTTTCCAGATATTGATTACATGATATATTATTGATAAATTTAGAGGCAGTGTCTCATTGGGGACGTTTCTTTTTGAGATATTTTTTAAGGTTGGGGACGGGGCAATCGTTCAAAAATTAATCAAAAGGGTCAGACCCACCATTCATTAGTCATGTTCGTATCACTAGCAGGTTATGTATTATATAAAAAATGAAACAATTTTGCGTATCTAAATTTGAGTATAGAAATTGTTAAAGAAAAAAGTGAGGAATGCTCATTTTGCTAATGCTTTATAGCAACAATGAGAGAGGCGCACTTTTTTCTTGTACAATTTCTACGAAAATTTGGCTTATACAAAATTGTGCAATGACTTTATATAATACATAACCTGCTAGGGATACGAACATGACTAATGAATGGTAGGTCTGACCCTTTTGATTAATTTTTGAACGATTTGCCCCGTCCCCAACCTTAAAAAATGTCTCAAAAAGAAACGTCCCCAATGAGACACTTATTTTTTTTCTTCTCATATAATAATGTATAAGTTTTTTAAATTTGGTAGATACTAGTTTTATGAGAAAGGGGTATTTTTGTATATGAAATCATTATGTATAAAAACAAACAATTCGAAAATACTTGACTATCTACTAAATGAATTAAAACATTCTGAAATAGAACACATATGCTTTTCTGAAAATCATTTTAAAAACTATAAAAATATTATTATTCACTACCTTTCTAACAATAACTATCCCTACTTTTTTTCAAAAATTGCTACACTCTTATCTTTCATGATTATTGATGAATTTGAAGATATACTTATGAAAAGAATGATTGACAAAAATTATTTTTATTTTGATTCATTAGAAAGAAACAAAATATTAAAAAATTGCTATAATATTTTATCTGATGATTATTATTTATGGTTTGATAAAAAATTTGATACACTTTATAATTGTATTTATACATTCATTTCTGAAAATAAAATTTTAATTTTAGATGGTTTTATGAATTTTAGATTACAAAAATATACTTCTATTCTGGATGAAATTGTAAGTGAAGCTATAAATAGTTATATTATTGAAAAAGAATATATGGAATTTATTTCTTTACTGAAATTATATATTCATTCCCAAAAAAGCAATGTAAATATTGTACATCTAATTTATAATTCATCTGATTCTATCCTATTGGATGAAAACAAAAATATTATTCTAAATTCAGAAGAAATGTTTAATGCTAAATACTTAAGTGATATTTCTTTTTCTTCAAATGATTATACTTTAAACTCTCTTTTGAATTTGCTTCCTAAAAAGTTATATATTCATTTGATTGACAATGAAATAGATGAATTTATAAATACATTACAGATGATATTTGAGAACCGTGTATCAATATGTTTAAATTGTGAAATTTGTAATTTATATAAATATCACAAAAAAACTTTTTCAAAGAAACAACAATAGGGAGTCTTTTAAAACATTTTCTCTGATTATAATATTTTAAAGCCTGTATCATTATAGTAATTTTACTGAATAAATGAGATGCACCTTAAATATGAATATTAGCTTTCATATTTATAGGTGCATCTCGCCTCTAAAGTATTATAGATACTATCCTCCAATAATAGAATTTAATGAATCGATTGCTGATTGCAATCCTGGTAATAATGCAGTTACTAAGCTTTCTTCTACTTGTACTTTCCATTGTCCGTCTTGTTTTTCTAAATTTATAGTCGTTGTTGTTGTTTGTGTACTAATTTCTTCATTTTTTAATTGTTCTTTCAATGTACTCATCTGTTCTTCTGTTGTAAATGATTCTCCACTAAATGCAATTCTTAAAGCTTCTTGTGTATAATTAGAAATGACTTCTGAAAAATCTTTATTTGTAATTTCTATTTCAACACTTGCTGTACTCTCTTCTTTTTCAATATTTAATATTTTCCATGATAAATTACTAAATAATAAACTTTGTACTTCTTCATCCATTTGTAAATTTTCTAATATATCAACTTGATTAACAATATCTTCATAATTTACATATTTTGTAACACCTTCTAGGTCAGCATTTTTTAGGCAATTTAACATTCCTTCAATACTTTTTTCTGGTGTTGATGGTATTAAAAGTAATGCTGTTACAATAACTAATACTATTATTAGTAATACAATTCCTCCACCTAGCCAATATCCTACTTTTTTATTTTCTTTACCTTCTTTTTTATCTTTATTTTTTTTCTTTTCTTTTTTATCTTTTTCTTCGTTCATTTTTGTTTCTTTTTTTAATTCTTTTCCTGAAACTTTGTTAAATTTTGGTTCTTCTACTTTTCCATTTTTTGTCTCTTTTACTTCTTCTTGCTTTGTCTTATTTATTTTTTCTTCTTTTTCCATAGAAATCCCTCTTTTCATTAACAGTTTAATTCTAGCCCAATTATATATGAAGAACTTCTTTTTTTCAACCGTTTTTTACAAATTTCATAAATTCATTGTTACTATTAAAAGTTAATATGGTAGCAAGGTGTGGAGGTATATTATTTCAAATTGAATAAATGACGAATGTGATTGGAAAATGATTAGAAACTCTTAAATTTTTTTATGGAAAATGTTCGCGCTTGACGTGAAAGGGTGCCATAAAAAAATTTTAGAGGTTCTTGAAATTTGTATTGAGCCGAGGAATTTATTCAATTTGAAATAATATACCTCCACACCTTGCTACTATATTAACTCTTAATAGTAACATTTTATTATTTATATAGCTTGATTAATCCCTGTTGCCACAATTTTGCTCATATTTTCTATAAGATCATCAATCTCTTTAGGAGTAACAATTAAATTATAATCTTGTGGAACCAATGCTTCTTTAATATTTTCGTAATTATCTTCCTCTTTTAAAGTATTTAAATAATCATTTGATTTTGCCTCTTCTTGTAATTTAGTAATAAAAATATCTAAAGAATCATTAACTAAAACAGCTGTCTCCACAACTGTTGGAATTCCAATTGCAATAACAGGTATTCCTAAAGTATTCTGACTAATCTCTTTTCTTGTATTACCTACACCTGCTCCTGGAACAATACCAGTATCTGATATTTGTACTGTACTACTAATTCTTTCTATACTTCTAGAAGCTAAAGCATCAATCACGATAACTAATTTTGGATGTATATTATCTACAATTCCCTTTAGAATTTCTACAGTTTCTATCCCTGTTGTTCCTAGTACACCTGGGGATATAGCACTTACATTTCTAGCACCTTCTTTTACATACTGTGGTAAATACTTAATCATATGTCTAGTTACTTCTATATCATTAATAACTTTGGGCCCTAGTGCATCTGGTGTCACATAGATGTTTCCAAGCCCTACTACCAATATTTCTCCATTTTTATCAACATGACTATCTACAATTTTTCTTAATTCTTCTGAAACAGTATCTGCTGATTTTTGTATTTCTTCTTCCTCTGCAATTCTTAAATTTTTAATATCAATTGTAACATATACACCTTTTGGTTTACCAATTGCTTTTTCTCCTTCTTCATTAGTTATCTTTACTCTATCTACTTTAATATTTTCATCAATTTTTTCTTCTTCACTTTCAATACCTTGAATCTCATTTTCTAATTTATTAGCTGTTTTATAAATTTCTCTTCTTTCTGTTGCTAAGTCTGTTCTAAAATTAAACATACAAATACTCCTTCCATATAATATCCATCAGAAACAATTTTTTTGAATATTTTTGTTATTATTAGTTTCTTCTAAATATTTTTATTTTGTAAAGTTAGTATTTGTATTTTTTTGATATTTATTCTTTTTTAATTATCATTCAAATTTATTGATAAAGTGACCATATCTTATAATTCTAGTTCATCATCTTTTTTTAGATGATGAACTAGAATTGTTGTTATTATTTATTCTTTTTCCAAATATGGTTTTAAAAATTTACCTGTATAACTTCTTTCATTTTTACAAACTTGTTCAGGAGTACCTATAGCTACAACTTCTCCACCATTATCTCCACCTTCTGGTCCTAAATCAATAATATGATCACAAGTCTTTATTAAATCTAAATTATGTTCAATTACAATAATGGTATTTCCTGTATCTACTAGTCTTTGCAAAATATTTACTAATCTATGAACATCTGCAATATGCAATCCTGTTGTTGGTTCATCTAAAA
>CAYVCM010000031.1:0-4397 GCA_964449925.1 uncultured Clostridium sp. | reverse complement strand
TTTACTAATCTATGAACATCTGCAATATGCAATCCTGTTGTTGGTTCATCTAAAATATACAATGTTTTTCCTGTTGCTTTTTTAGATAATTCTGTTGCAAGTTTAACTCTTTGAGCTTCTCCTCCTGATAGAGTTGTTGATGGTTGCCCTAGTTTAATATATCCTAAACCAACATCATATAATGTTTGTATTTTTTGTTTAATTCTTGGAATTTTATCAAAGAATTCTAAGGCATCTTCTACAGTCATATCTAGTACATCTGCAATATTTTTCCCTTTATATTTTACTTCTAAAGTTTCTCTATTATATCTTTTCCCTTTACATACTTCACATGGTACATAAATATCTGGTAAGAAATGCATTTCAATTCTGTGGACACCATCCCCCTTACAACTTTCGCATCTTCCACCTTCAACATTAAAACTAAATCTACCTTTTTTATAACCTCTTAATTTTGCTTCCTCTGTTTCGGCAAAAATATCTCTTATCAAATCAAACACACCTGTATAAGTTGCTGGGTTAGAACGTGGTGTTCTACCTATTGGTGATTGGTCAATGTTAATTATTTTATCAATTTGATTAATTCCCTTTATATTTTTACATTTTCCTGGTTTTTGATTAGAACCATTTAGTTCTTTGCTAATTGTTTTATATAATACTTCATTAACTAATGTTGATTTTCCTGAACCAGAAACACCTGTAACACAAGAAAACACACCTAATGGAAATTTTACACTAATATTTTTTAAGTTATTTTCTGTTGCTCCTTGTACCTCAATCACTTTAGATTTTGTATGTTTTCTTCTTTTTTTAGGTACTGGAATTTTTAGTCTTCCACTTAAATATTTTCCTGTGATAGAGTTTTCTACTTGTTTAATTTCTTCAGCTGTTCCGTTGTGCCATAACTTGCCCACCATGTGTTCCTGCACCTGGTCCTATGTCAATGACTTGATCTGCTGCATACATAGTATCTTCATCATGTTCTACTACTAATAATGTATTTCCTAAATCTCTTAATTTTTTCAATGTTGCTAACAATTTATCATTATCTCTTTGATGTAATCCAATGCTTGGTTCGTCTAATATATATAATACACCTGTTAATCCAGAACCAATTTGTGTTGCTAAACGAATTCTTTGTGCTTCTCCTCCTGATAAAGTTCCTGCACTTCTTGATAATGTTAAATATTCTAGCCCTACATCTACTAAAAATTGTAGTCTTTGATGGATTTCTTTTAATATTAAATCTGAAATCATTGCTTCTGTTTCATTTAATTGTAAATTATCTAGATAATCTTTTATTTGATTAATTGGCATATCTGTTAATTCATTAATGTTTTTATTTCCTATTTTTATAGATAAAATTTCTGGTTTTAATCTTGCACCATGACATGCATAACAAGGAGATTCACTCATGTACATTTCGTAAAAATCTCGCATCCCCTGGGATTTTGTTTCATTATGGCGTCTATCTAATGTAGGTAATACACCTTCAAATGGTGCTGTAAATCTTCTAACACCTGCATAAGATTCATATTCAAAATCAATTTCTTCATCTCCTGTACCATATAGAATTTTTTCAAGAAAACTTCTAGGTAGTTCTTTAATTTTCTTTCCTTTAATATCAATACCATAATGTTTTCCAACGCTTTCAAAATACATTTTTGCCATGGTGTCTCCTCTTTTCATTGTACTTGCACCAAAAGCTTTTACACCATCATACAATGTTTTGTTTTTATCTGGAATTATTAAGTCCTCATCCATTTTCATTAAATATCCTATTCCTGTACAAGTTGGGCAAGCTCCCATTGGATTATTAAATGAAAACATTCTAGGTGTTAATTCTGGAAAGCTAAATCCACAATCAGGACAAGCATAATTACAACTATATAGCTTTTCTCCTCTTCCTACTACATCAACTAGTACTAGTTGATTTGCATGTTTTAAGGCCACTTCCACAGATTCTGTCAATCTACTTAAAATCTCTGGTTTTATTACTAGTCTATCTACCACTAGTGAAATATCATGCTTTTTCTTTCTATCTAATGTAATATCATCAGAAAGTTCATATATTTCTCCATCTATTTTAACTCTAACAAAACCTTCTTTTTGAAATTCTTGTAATTGTTTTGTATATTCACCTTTTCTTCCTCTAACTACTGGAGCTAAAATTTGAATTCTAGTACCTTCCTCTAATGTCATAATATTATCTACAATTTGGTCAATACTTTGTTTTTCTATTTTTTTTCCACAATTAGGACAATATGGTACACCAATTCTAGCATATAACAAACGAATGTAGTCATATACTTCTGTTACTGTTCCTACTGTTGAACGAGGATTTTTTGAAGTTGTTTTTTGGTCAATTGAAATAGCTGGTGATAAGCCTTCTATACTTTGTACATCTGGTTTTTCCATTAATCCTAAAAATTGTCTAGCATATGATGACAAACTTTCTACATATCTTCTTTGCCCTTCTGCATATAAAGTATCAAATGCTAAACTGGATTTTCCTGAACCAGATAGTCCTGTAATAACAACTAATTTGTCTCTTGGTATTTCTAGATTTATATTTTTTAAATTATGTTCTTTTGCACCCTTTATAATAATTTTGTCGTTCACGAAAATTCCCCCATTGATTATCTTTTATCAAATTTAGTCATATTATACTATATTTTTTTATCAAAAACAAGAGTTTGGTTGGTTTTGTTTATGACTATACAAAAAATAAACACAAATATTTCTATTCATGCTTATTTTTTGTATATTTATAATAGGATTGTCTAAATTTGATTTTGTTCTGTTTCTACTGTTGTTCTTTTTCCAACCTAACTTCATTTTCAATAATTGTCATAATAATTTGTACAGTTTTTTCTAAATCATTATTTTTTAATACATAATCATATAAATCAATTCTAGATTCTTCATAATCAAAACGGTTTAAGCGCAATATTACCTCTTGAGGACTTGGCTTGTCTATTCTATTTTCAAGTCTATGCTTTAGCTCTTCTTTTGGAACACGCAAAAATATAGTGATTACTTTTATTTCATTTCCTAATAATTTTATTAGGTTTTCTGTTCCATTTACATCAATATCTTTTACAATAATTTTTCCACTTTTTATTTTTTCATTTAATAATTTTTTGGAAACTCCATAATATTGGTTATGATGGATATCATATTCGTAAAATTCTTTGTTTTCTATCATTTTTTCAAATTCTTCTCTTGAAACAAAGTGATATGTTCCACCTTCTACATCTCCTTCACGGATTGGTCTTGATGTATATGAAGGAAGTGATTCTACATTTTCCATACGTTTTATTAATTCTTTTTTTATTGTATCTTTTCCTGCACCTGCTACTCCAGATAATATTACTAACATTCTATTGTAACCTTCCCTTCTGCAATTTCAATAGCTGCTATGGTTACTGGTGATTCTTCTTTTGTTTCTACTAAAGGTGTTACACCAGATGCAATTTGTCTTGCTCTTCTAGCTGTTGCAATTACTAATTCATATCTATTTGCTGCTTTTGTAAGTAATTCTGAAACACTAGGTTTTACAATCATTTTATCATTTCCTTTCTTATTTTAAATTATTTTTTATTATTCTAATTTTCTTCTTGTGATATATCTTTATCTATTCTTCCTCCAACTGTTTCTGGTTGTACAGCTGATAAAATAATATGCCCTGAATCCATAATTAATACTGCTCTTGTTCTTCTTCCATAAGTTGCATCTACTGCTGTTTTATTATCTTTTGCTTCTTGTATTAATCTTTTAATAGGTGCAGAATCTGGACTTACGATTGCTACGATTCTTTCTGCTGACACAATATTTCCAAAACCAATATTGACTAATTGCATAAAATCATTCCCTTCTTATTCTATATTTTGAACTTGTTCTCTGATATTTTCTAACTGTGTTTTAATATTAATAACTTCATTTGTAATTTCTAGATTATTCGCTTTAGAACCAATTGTATTTGTTTCTCTATTCATTTCTTGTATAAGAAAATCTAATTTTTTTCCCACAGTTTCATTACTATGTAGTAGTTCTTTAAATTGGTATATGTGACTATCTAATCTTGTAACTTCTTCTTCAATTGAACATTTATCTGCATATATTACTACTTCTTGAGCTAATCTTTGCTCATCTATTTCTTGATTTTGTAGTAATTCTTTTGTTCTCGTTTTTAATTTTACTACATATTCTTCAATAAGTCCAGTAGAAAGTGAAGATATTTTTTTATTTTTTTCTTCAATTTCGTCTATTCTTGCAAATAGGTCTTGTGAAATTTTTTCTCCCTCTGTCTTTCTCATATCTACTAGATTATCAATTGCATTATTTGTTACTTCTAATAATTCGTTTTTTATAGTTTCTTCATCTTGATTATTTTG